>JASLCY010000302.1 GCA_030151925.1 Oligoflexus sp. | reverse complement strand
ATCGGGCTCCACGAAGGACCACCGCACTTCGGGCCGTTTGGCCCGGAGCCTCTTCTCGAAGCGATTGATGCAATCGCACAGGGCGTCGGTCATCAGATCAGGCCGCATGCGTATCTTCATCGCGACCATGACTTCACCCGGCCCCTGCTGGATCGTGATGAGATTGAGCAGCGCGAGGATAGACGGGTCCTCGTCGATCAGTTGCCGGATATCCTCTTCGATCGTCGGATCGGCCCGCTCGCCGACCAGCAGGGATTGGATCTCGACCGCGAGGAAGATCGCGACGCAGACCAGCACCAGGCCGACCAGCAGGCTGCCGACGCCGTCAAAACGCGAATCGCCCGTGGCCCAGGCGCACGCGGTCGTAATCATCGCAAAAAACAGGCCGAGGGAGGCCGCCGCGTTTTCGCCGAAGATCACGATCAGGTCGGAGTCCTTGGTCTCCCGGAGATAACGGAAGAAGGCGACGGAGCCGCGGCGCTTGTTCATCTCGCGGACGTTGTCGAAGGTCGAATACCCCTCGAGCAGGAAGGAGACGAAGAGGATGCCGAACGCCACCTCGAGATGGCTCAAAGGCTCGGGCTCCATGATCTTATGGATCCCCTCATAGATCGAGAACACGCCCCCGGCGGTGAACAGCAGCTGCGCGACCAGGAAGGACCAGAAATAAAGCGAACGCCCGTAGCCGAGCGGATGGCTCGGATCGGGCGTCTGCGCCGCGCGGTTCAGGCCTAAAAAAAGCAACAGCTGATTGGAACAATCAGCTGCCGAATGGATTGCTTCTGCGAGCATCGCGCCCGACTTCGTGAAGATGGCCGCGATCGCTTTGATCAAGGCGATAGCAAGATTCGTGAAGAAAGCTTGCCAAATATGTCCGCTACCCTGCTGCTCCTGACTCATCCTTATTCCCGCGGCTTAGCGCTGGAGTTCACCTACGCACAAACGCAGACGAAGAGGCAGCCTGATGCTGTCCAGGCTCGACGAGGCGGCCGTGGCGCGATCAGTCCCTCCAACACGTAGAGCCACAGTTATAGTCTGAGCGCGTTGTTCATTGCAAGGGCTCCAGAGGGTCTCGGCCGCGCTGTTCCAATGCGTCGCGTGGAAATCGGCGTTCGCGGGGCCGTTGCCGGCGTTGTCCAAGCTTATCGTCTGGCCTTGGCCCTGGAAGAAATCGGTGACGGTCAGCGTGCGGGTATCGGTTTCCGAAAGGTCATCCGATCCGTTGGCGGTGTAGCCGCCGAGCGCATAGCTCAGGCCGCCCGGAACCTTGAGGTCGACCGTGATCGAACAGGTCTTGCGGCTTTCGATCAGCGAGATGCCGGGGCCTTTCGAAGCGACCATCTTCGAGAAGTCGACGACGAGGATATTGCCTTCGAAGTGATAGTTCGCATCGTCCGCCGCAGGGCAGCCGGAGCCGATCCAGGTGATCGAGGGGCCGCTCGAGGCGGGGCCGACCGCAACCGAAGGGCTCGACGAAACCGAGACCTCGGGAACCGCGGGGCCGGAAAAGGGCCGGCTGACCGAAATGCTGGACTGAGCGGCCGCCATGGTGCTGATTGCGGCGCATGCGAAACCTATGAGACCTGAGCGAAGATGTGTGGCTTTCATACGAACCTCCTGTGAGTCATTTCCTAAGGGCACTCTAACGAGGCTGGGGTGAGGCTGCCAAGGCTAAAAGAACAAAGTGTTCTGTGAGCGTCCCCTGGACGGAACAGCAGAGAACAGGTAAAAAACACCAGAAGTTTAAGGGAGATCCACGCATGACCAGCACTGTTGACGCGCTTAATCCTCGCTCACTGCAAATGTCGGTTTTGGTAACGCCGGATATGGCGAATTTCACAGGGAATATGCACGGCGGTGATCTTCTGAAAGCCCTCGATCGAGTGGCCTATGCCTGCGGGATGCGTTATGCGGGGACGAACGTCGTGACCCTGTCGGTGGATAAGGTCCTGTTCAAGCAGCCCATCTATATCGGCGAGCTTCTCACCTTCCTGGCTTCCGTCAATTACACCGGACGCACCTCGATGGAGATCGGCATCAAGGTCATCGCCGAGGACCTCGTGGGCAAAAGCATCCGCCACACGAATAGCTGCTACTTCACGATGGTGGCGATGGATAAAGAGAACAAGCCGACCGCCATACCGCCCTTCACCCCCGTGACCGCGGATGAGAAGGCGCGGTATCAAAGGGCCAAGGCGCGGCGCGAGGAGAGCCTGAAGCAGGGCGCTTAAGCGCGAGTCGCGGTGAACGCGCTCGAGCTGTCGCCGAACTTCGTCTGGGCGGCGCCCATGGCCTCGAGGAAATCGAGATAGAGGTTGGCGCGCGGCGTTTCGCTGAAAGTCACGTAATAGCCGGTTTTATAGAGCGAACCGCCCTTGCCGGCGACGACGCAGCAGAGGTTGGTCTCGTCGTGCGAGGAGCCGTCGCCGAATTCGGAGCCGATGTAGACGATGCTGTTGTCGAGCAGGGTCTTATCGCCTTCCTGCACGGCCTTCATCTTACCGAGCAGATAAGCGTATTGCTCCATCGTCCAGGTCGAGACCTTCACCCAGTTATCGTACTGGGACGAGTTATGGGTCATGTCGTGCGGATTGGTCGAACCCGCGCCGTAAGACGTGAAGTTCCGATACTCGAACGCGCCGGCTATCATCATGGTGCTGATGCGGGTCAGGTCGCATTGCATCGCGAACACGGCGAGGTCTATCATCAGCCTGAGATCCATCTGATAAGTGGTCTCCGCGGAACCCGGCGCCGTCGGCACCGAGCATTGGCGAACCGTCTGCCCCGCGGTCGAACCCGTCTGCGAGCTCGAGCTGCTCATGCAGCGGCGGCTGAGTTCCTGGACGCTGGTGAAGAATTTGTCGAGCGTTTCCTGATCGGCCTTGCTCACCTTGTTCATCAAGGACTTGGCCTGATCGTTCACGAGGCTCATCACATCGCATTCGACCTTGGCCTGAGTATCGGCCGCGGCGGTGTTCTGCGTCGTGGTCGTGCCGCTGCCCGACGTCGTCTGGATATTGCAGCCGGTGAGGCGTTTGAAGAGGTTGAGCGGATTGAGCTCCTTCGGCACATAGGAGTTGCCGCTGCCGCCCGACCACGAGATGTTGTTCATGTAGACGCCACCGAACTGATCCTCGCCTTCGTTGTTCGGTTCGCCGCCGCGCACGCCGAGGGCGAGCGAAGGCACGCAGGTCTTGGCGCCTATCGCCTTCGCCATCACCTGATCCACGGAGACGCCGTTCGACGTCTTCGCGTCGTTCGCCTTGCCTTCCGACGATTGGTTCGGCGTGAGGGTCGCGGCGGTCAGATAACTTCCCGTGTGCCTCGCATGGATGCCGTTGCCTTCGTCGGTGCCCGCGGGATGAACGCCGCCGGGACGGTTGGCGAAGCCCTTGAGGACGTTGATGTCCTTCTGATAAGGCGCGAGCGCGGCCAGGATGGGCGAGAGCGTGAAGTTGTTCTGCGAGCCCGTCGGCCAGAACTTGCTCGGCATCGCCCCGTGCGGAAAGTAGATCGCCATGAAGCGGCGGATCGCATCGGCATCGGCGGCCTTGGCGAAGGGCGCCGGCCCCATGACGTCGAGCATAGGCAGGGCAAGGGTGGCGCCGAGTCCACGCAGGCAGGTGCGGCGGTCGATTTGCCAAGATTTACGTTTCACGCCTTACTCCTTTATAATCGCGACGCTGTGGAAGAGATCGCTCTCCACGAAGGCCACGATGAAATCCCGCAGTTTATATTGGGTCGCCGCGGCTTGTTTTAAGAGGTTCTCGAAACTCTGCTGCTCCGAATCGCTGGCCAGGGGACGGCCGAGGCCGAACTGCACCATCTTCGTCGCCACGCAGCGGGTGAACTTGTCATCGCCCTTGATCAGGCCCGCGAGGCCGTCGGCGTTGTTGAAGGTCGCGCCGCCCGGCATATTCCCCTTGGTGTCGACCGGCAGGCTGCCGTCCATAGTCCGGTAGGCGCCGATCGCATCATAGGATTCGAGGCCGAAACCGACCGGATCGATCACGCTGTGGCAGGTGTTGCAGGCCGGTGCCGAGGCATGGATCTCGAACTGCTCGCGCACGGTCTTGCCGGAGTCGGCCGTCGGCGTGAACGAAGGCGTGTTCGCCGGAGGCGCCGGCAGCTGCTGGCACAGGAGCTTGCCGAGTATCCACTTGCCGCGTTTCACGATCGAGGTGTGGTCCGGCGCCGAGGTCATCGTGAGCATCGCGGCCTGCGTGATGAGGCCGCCGCGCTTGCCGTCGGCGATCGAGACCTTCTTCATCTCGGCGCCTTTGACCCCGGAGATGCCGTAGTGCTTCGCGAGGCGTTCGTTGACGAAGGTGAAATCGCTCTTCACGAGGTTCGGGATAGGCAGGTTCTGCGTTTGCACTTCGTTGAAGAAGCTCAGGGATTCCTGCCCCATCGCCGCCCGCAGGTCTTCGTCGAAGCTCGGGAAGGTCTTGGCGTCGGGCGCGATCTTGTCGAGCAGCCTGAGGCCGAGCCACTGGCCCGCGAAGTTGCGCGTGAAGGCGTCGGCCTTCGGATCGTCGAGCATGCGCGCGACCTCCGCGGCTATCGCCTCGTTGTTGCCGAGCTGGCCGGCGCTGGCCCTGCTCAGGAGCTCATCGTCGGGCGCGCTGCTCCAGATGAAGTAGGCGAGGCGCGCGGCGAGTTCGTACTGGGAGAGCGCGGCGTTGGTGGAACCCGAACCGAGCTCGACGAGGTAGAGGAAGTTCGGCGACAGCAGAGCGGATTGGATCAGCTGCGCGAGCCCGTCTTGGAACGCCGCCGGAGTCTTCGCCGTCTGGGGAATGAGCTTGACGTAAGTATCCACTTCCGCATCGGTCGGCGCGCGGCGGAAGAGCTTTTTCAGCAGCGCGGGCGCGAAGGTCTTCGCGCAGGCCTGCGGATCGCTCGCGGCGCTCGTGAGGCCGCAGGGGAAGAGCTTCGCGCGATTGCCGTTCGTGGCGGCGAGCGCGGCGTCGCTCACCTTCTTCGCGAGCGTCAGATAGCTTTGGATATGCGAGGCGCCCATAGGCTGCTCGATGGCGTTGTCGAAATCGTTGATCAACGCGTCTTCCGGCAGATCGCTCGAGAGGTCGAGGCCGCTGAGCCCGAAGATATCGCGGACGCTGTTGGAATAACTTACGCCGGAGATGCGGCGGAAGATGGGATGCAGCGCGTAACCCTCGCTGACCGTGACGGTGCCGCTGCTTTGGTTGCCGGGGCTGTTATGGGCCGAAGAACCGTCCGAGTCGGCAAAGCCTTGGCCGGATCGAAGTTCTGGTTTTGAAGGAGCTTTTGAACAAGCGAACGTCAGCAGAGCGCTGACAAGCGTGACCCAGAGTTTCATGGGCGTCTTCCTCTTCTAAAAGCGACAATCCTTCTATCGGTATATTTAAAATCAAACTTCAGTCGGAATATAGTTTTTTAGAAAAGAAGCGGGGAACTTCGCTGCGCGGGGTTCCCCGTTTTCGTGTATAGCAGCCTTAACTGCCGACAAGGATTAGAAATAAACGCCGAGGCGGACGCCGGCGTAGACGCCCTGGGCGGACTCCGCGTACTTCTCGGTCGGCGTCTCGATTTCGTATTTACGCAGCTTATACCCGACCAGGAGATCGACGATGCGCTCGGTGACGTCGAAGGCGATATGCACGTCCCCTTCGTTGCGGGCTCCCAGCTTATCGCCCTGATCCAGCTTGTCGAAGACCTTCGGACTTTGGACGACCATATAGTCCGCATTGAGATTGATGCCGGGATAAAGCACCCCGGTCCAACCGAGCCCTGCGTTCCAACCGGTTCCGAAGAGCCCTATGGTCTTCGTCTCCGCCTTCTTCACGTTCACCTCGGACAGGCTGATGCCGGCGCTCGGCAGGAAGCCCCAGATGCGGCCGACGATGCGCACGTCGGTGAAGCTCGACTGCGATTCGCTTTGGTTCAGAGAGAAAGGGACCTTGTCGTCCTGGTTGCGGACGCGGATGCCCGCGACCCGCGATTCGCCGAGCCAGCCGCCGATCTCGGTCGCCACCGCGCTATGAGTGTCCTTGCTGCCGGCGGCCTTGCTTTCGAAGGTCGAGCTGCCGACGTCGCCGCGCACGAAAAAGGTCTGCGCTTCCTTCGTGAGATTGTCGCCCGTCACCTGGCTGCGCGTTTGGGCTTCAGCCATGGGGGCGAGTACCATCAAACCGAGTCCCAGGGCGAATTTCTTCCACAGAGTATGCATGAGGGGTCTCCCGTGTTTCCGTCTTGTGTCTATTCTAGGCAGAAGCGCTAGGAAGCGTCCGGCCCAGGCCGAAACCCCTTATCGTCATTGCCGAAGGAGGGCGTTTTTATCGAAAAAAACGCCAAACCCTCCGGCTTTGTCGCTCGCCGCCATCAGCTTGCGGCCCGTCGCTGGGATGGCTGAAAACGGCGAACGCATCGCTTGTTTAAATGAGATGGCGACTTCTTATGTTTGCATCTAGACCTTTCCTACCAAGGCCTCTAGAGCCGGCCGGGCCCCTCCCGCCTTGTTTTGGAATTTTAGCCTCAGCTAAGATTTCCGTAAGACAGAGCTGGAGGTCTTCATGCCAATCAACCGTCACATCAGTCTCCTCGAAAATCGCGTCGGCCAGTTGCAAACGCTCCTGCGGAGCAAACAGATCCCGGAGCTCAGCTATATCTGCCTCAAGAACGTGATAGCCGAAGGGGACGGTTGGAGCGATTGGGAGGACTTCATCGATCACGGCCGTTACGCGGCGATCGAAAGGAACTGGCACGAACGCACCATGAAAGGCCTGGAGCGGCTCGGCGTCGAGGGCATCAAACTCGAAGATCTCAAGCGTATGGAAACGGCGTCGAAGCCGAGCGAGAGGACGCATGAGGCCCACCTCTGAAGGGAGGAACAAGCCATGCTACGAACATCGATGATCGCCCTGATCCTGCTGGGCGGGCTCGGCCCGAGCCTAGGGGGCTGCGAGAGGAAACCGACGCGGATCATGGCTGGTCCGGCGGTTATGCGGGATTATCCGGGAGACGACGGAGCGCTGCGCGCGACCGATCCCAAGTGCGAGGATAAGGACCAGGGGCATAAACCGGCGCCGGGCATGAACCATTGCCCCGCGCCGACGGGCGAAGAAAAGCGGGACTTCCCGGTGCTGACGGGACGCTGAGGATCATTTCTGGGATTTGAGCCAGGCTTCGAGCTTCTGGCGGCCGTCGCCTTCGAAGAAGCTCTCGAGGCCGGCGTGCTTCGATTTCTTCGAGCCCTTGTAGGCCTCGTCGAGCAGAGGGATGGATTTCGCGTTGAGGACGACCTTCTCGGCCTCTCCGCCCGGCGAATGGCAGGCGACGCAGATGTTGTTCATCAGGCCGAGGCCGCCGAGGGCTCCGGTGACTTTGCTGCCGACGCTGCTCGCCGCGCCCGAGGCGGGATTGCTGCTGCCGCTGCTCGTGCTGCCGGTGCTCGCAGTCGTGGTATTGGTGCTGGAACCGTCGGTCGTTGAATCCGCGGTGGTGTCTCCGATCGTATCATCCGTAGCGGCGGTGTGACCGGAAGAATCGAGAG
>JASLCY010000297.1 GCA_030151925.1 Oligoflexus sp. | reverse complement strand
CTCGGTCACGGCCTGGCTTTCTTCCGTGAAGGCCTGTCCGGAGAAATACAGACGGTCGTAGAGGTTCAGGTCGTATCCCGCGCTGTCGCGCATGAGGCCCGCGCGCTCGCCGGCCGGCGGACGCTCATAGGCGGCGACCTCGCGCCGTTCGACGTGACCTGCGAGGTGCACATGCTCACCGATATTGGTGCCGAGCCCGAGACGGCCCGTGACATGATCGCTTTCCGCATCGAAGTAACCGATGCGCGCTTCGAGGAATTTCTTCTCCTCGTCGCCCCAGAGCTTGCCGATGCCGATCGAGATCACTTTCGACTTCTCGGCTTCGAGAGGCGATTGGTCCTGCAGGGCCTCGATCTCGACCTCCGCGGCTCCCTTGTAGACGACGACGCCGCCGGTGGTGTTGTAACCGCGGTTGTCGCTCCTATCCACGAAGGCGAGCCAGAGCTCATCGTGGTGTTCAGCGTGCGTCTCGCCGTCTTTGAGGAGAGGTTCGGCGCGGGCTATCGATTGGCGCGTGTAAGCGCCCGATTTGTAACGGTTTAAAGCGGCGATTTTATCCGCGGCACCAGCTTTGTCCCCGGCCCAGATATAGGCATAGAGCAGCTCGATGTCGGCCGCGTCCTGGTCATCGCGAAGACGGACGAGATCGCTATAGGTCTGGATGCCTTCATTATAGTGATGGGCGATCATCTGCGCCCGGGCCAGAGCGAGGAGCACGGCCGGATCATCGGGATAACCGCGGACGCCGCCGCGGACCTTCTGCTCGAGCGGAGCATAACGGCCTTTGAGGGCTTCGCGTTCGAGCCAGACCTTTTCATCGGCCGAGCTGCGGCCGGGTTTGAAGAGGTTCGCGTAGGTGTCGGGCCCGCTGGCGCTGCGGGTCATGGTCGCGAGGAAGTTCAGCCAGTAGAGGGCGCCTTCCCGATAGTTACCCGCATCGCAGGAGAGCAGGCGGCGGCCCATAGGTTCCACGGAGTTATCGAGCGTCTGCGCGCCGGCTACGAACTTAGCGTAATCGGTCGCGGAACAACCTGCCTGTTGCGCGAGCGCCCGCGGCGTCCCGGCAAAAACGCTTAAAATACTCAGTATCAGAAGGGACTTAAAATTTCTCATTTCAGGTCACTCATCCTTATGAAGAACATAAAAGTTCCTTAAGAGTGGATTTTAGGCTTTACAAGTGTCCGTATGATAAGTCTAACAGACACCCGTGTCATTTGTCCAAGGAGGTGGGATGTCAAGGTTTTGATGGTGTCTTGCATCAGAAACAGGCAGGCGTCCTAAAAACAAAAAGCCCGGGACTTTCACGCCCCGGGCCTTCTCATCCTCTAATTCTTTTTTTATTCAGGCCACTGGTAGACGAGGCCGCGCATCTCGTTCTTCACCATATCCAGGTAACGACGGGTCTCGGGCGACGAGAGGTCCACTTCGCTGCCGTTCACGAAATAGGTCTTCTCATCCATCTTCGTGCGCATCAGCTTGGTTTGCCAGATGTTCTCCGATTGGAGGGCGAGGTCGATGCAGTGATAATCCTGGAGGATCTTCGGATCGATGTATTCCTGGATGGAGCGCAGGTCGTGATCCATGAACACGCGGCGGCCGAGCGAGTCGCGCGTATAACCGCGAACGACGTAATCGGCGATCACGACGTCCGACTCCACGGCTTCGAACATGAAGTTGAGAGCGCGGAGCGGAGAGATCTCGCCGCAGGTCGCGATATCGATATCGATGCGGAACGAACAGACCTGGCCGTTCGCGCGGAAGTCCGGATAGGTGTGAGCGCAGATGTGGCTCTTGTCGAGGTGCATCTTCACGTCGCCCACGCCGCTGCCTTTGATGTCGCTCATGAGCACGAGCGAGGAAGCGCCCCACGGATCGTAATCCTGGTCGGAGACCGCGAGCACGTTCGCCTCGATGATATCGCAGATGCCGGTGAGGATCTCGGTCACGCGCTTGGCGCTGAACTTCTCATGGATGTATTTCACGTAGGATTCGCGCTCGGCATCGTTACGCGCCACGCAGAAGTCGTAAAGGTTGAAACTCAGGGCCTTCGTCAGGTTGTTGAAGCCCTCGAGCTTGATGGGACCTTCGAAGGGGACGACTCGTTTCATCTTAGCTTCCTCCAGCTATTGTTTTTCACGTTCGATGGCTTTTTCCCCGCGGACGACCCGTTCGATGCCCGGAGAGACGTCGGCGCCGCGGCGATTGCCGAGGAAGATGACGGCCACTTGCAAAATGTAGTTCGCCTGCTCTTCCAACTGACTGAGATCCTTCTCGCGGAGGAACTGGATGCCCCAACAACCGGACTTATCGTCGTAAGCGATCTGATAGGACGTCGCGTACCGGACCTTCCGCTGCTCCACCTGCTCGCGAATCAGGTTCACTCCCAACGTTACGTATTTGATCGCCCCCGATGCCAGACCGAAAGTCGTGGTCTTGGTCCGGAGGTAGTTCAGATCTTCCGTAACAGGATCGGGTTGAGCCTGTTTTGCCAGCGAATAACGCAGACCTACCTGCGTCGAATAGAAAGTGGGTAGTCCTAACCCAAAACCCACGGAAGTGCTAGTTCTTTCGTAAATATTGTAGAGAACCGAGCTGTCGAGCGTTAGCCCTTTGTAATTAAGCCCCAGCGACGCGGAAGGACCGATCCACGATTCCGGTAATTGGGTGTAAGTCACTTTTTGGGCCCGGATGCCGGGAGCGGCGGCCGGCCCTGCGGCGATAGCCTGCTCCTCGAGCTGGTCGTTGGCGCGAAGCTGCTCCTTCCGCAGCGTCTCCTGATAACCGTCGTAGGTAATCGAAGCCGCGAAATTCACGGGTTCGATAGCGTCCTGATCCGTGGTCTTGTAGCGGCGAATGAGCCAATCAGTACTACCATTGGGGTCGGTCCGGTACATCTCATCCGCCGAGCGCACCGCCCTATCCTTGACGCTCATGAGCTCGCGGCGCGCCTGCTCCTGCAGGTTCGCCATCTCACTGTCGTATTCGTCCACCTTGTCCGTGGTTGCGGGCAGAGCCTGATCCACCCGATCGAAGATCCTCCAGCGATGCTGCGTGCTGAGCGTAACGCGCTTGTGCTTGACCATCGTATCCTCATCGAGGACGTCCTGGTCGTCGATGAAGAGGCGTTCGCGATCGCTCTGGAAATAGACGAGCGGAGCGCCGTTCGCATTCTTGAGGTCGCCGTAGGGGCCGTCGCGCGCCACGGAAGGTCGGATCGAGAAGCTCAGGCCCCAGTTCATGATGTGCTGGCCGTAGCGCGTCCCTTCCTTCGGCTGCATGAAATCAGGCAGACGGCCGAGGCCGTCGATGGGCAGGTTCAGGTTGATGCCGGTCTTCCAGGTGCGGATCGTGCTGTTTTTATCGTCGAAGCCGCGCGCCTCGATGTAACGGACCTCGGCATCCGCGAAATGATCGATCTTGAAGATGCCGTCGGTGCTGATCGGAGTGATGACGTTGAAGCCGATGCGGTTCCAGTTACCGCTGCCGAGCTGGTTCGAAGTCTGGCCGGGCGCGAGGGTCGCCGGCGGCTTGATCATCGAGGTCTCGGGCAGGCCGCGGTCCTGGATCTGCACGCTGCCGGCGCGGATCTCGCCGTAGCTCGGCGTCGTCCACCAGCTCGCCGGGAAGAGACGGAAATAACGGCTCTGGAAGTTCAAGGACGCGGGGATCTGCTGGCCCGCGTACTGCTTATCGACGATCGAGTTGTCGCCGTATGCGGTGCGGAGGCCGGCGTAGAAATCCTCGCCGTCGAAATCGAGCTTGGCTTTGGCGTTCGAGAAGGCGTTCGCGTTCGCCTTGGGCGCGAAGGCGGTGACGATCTCCTGAGGGATGTAGAGGTCGTCGAGGTAGCGGTGATCGGAGACCACCTTGCCTTTGGTCACGAACGAGAGCCGCGGCGCGATATTGTAGCGGCCGTCCCAATCCTGTTTGCCCCTCCAGGTGTTGTTCGGAGGCGAGAGGTGCGTGGTGTCCTCCAGCTGCATGCAGGACGCGTTCGCCACCGGATCGGGATTGGTGCACACCGGATGCGCCTGATAGAATTCGAGCAGGTCGCGGCGGTAGTTCGCCTGGTCGAGCCACTGGTGATCGCGGATGGTATCGATCTCGTAGCGGATGCCGGAATGCTGCGAGGCCTCGTAACGGGCTTCGGCGCCGACCCGCGTCCCGCGCTTCTGGAAGATGTCGGAGGTGAGCGTGGTATCGGCGTTCGGGCCGAAATCGAAGAACACCGGCTGGGTATAGACGAAGCCGTTGCGCGAGCTGCTCTGGAAACTCGGGATGAGGAAGCCCGACTGCCGCTGGGCCTTGAGCGGGAGCTTCAGATAGGGCAGATAGATGATGGGCACGCCCTTGATCGTGAGGACCGGGTGCTTGAGGTTGATGTAGCCCTCTTGCTCGGCCACGATCTTATCCGCCTGGAATCCCCAGGCCGGCGTCTCGTCGTCGGCGCAGATGCAAGGCGTGAAGATCGCGTCCTGCGCGGTATAGGTATTGCCGTCCTTGCGTTCGAGGCTCTCGCCCTGCAAGCGGAAATAAACGGTGGCGGGAACCTTGCTCTTGAGCGCCTGCGCGCGCCCCAGCTCCCAGAACACGCGGCGCTCCTCGAAGCGGCGCCGGCGCATCTGATCCCTCTGCGCCAGCGAGGGCGCGACGGAATTCGCCGTCATCGTATCTTCCTCGAGCAGGCGCGTATAACGTTCCAGCAACTCCTGATCCGGCGTCTGGGCCGGCGACTTGCGGAAGTCCTCGCGCAGCTTCTCCCGGTCCTTCGCGATATCCTCGAGCCGGGTCTTCTTCGCCGTTTCGTATTCCAGCTCCTGCGTGGTGAGGCCGAGGATCTTCTCGCTCACCTCGCGGATCTTGTTGGGATCGCTCGCGACCAGCACCGCTTTCTCGATGGTGAAGTCGCCGGTTTCCCACTTCATGAAGATGCGTTCGCCGGTGAAGACCTGATTCTGGTGGATGACCAGGACGTGGCCGGTCGCGGTCATTTCCTTGGCGGGATAATTCACCTTCACATCGTCGGCAGTGATGACGTAGCCCGCACCGATAAAGACGACGTCGCCGCTCAACGAATACTGCTGCGCGTTCTGATCGACCTTCAGCAGCTTGCCATCGTAGAGAACCGAAGAATTGTTCCCCGAGCCCAACTCGAGAGTGCTGGCGTTGGCTTTAAGCTCTGCGGCATTGACAGGTACTTTGAAGTCGGGGTTGGCCGGAGCCTGAGCAGGTTTGGCGACACCATCGACGGTCGGAACGCCTTGCAACACACCATCGCTGGTCTGCGGCGAATTCTTCATCAGCTCGGCGGGGTTCGAATGGGTCGACGCATCACCCGAGGATTCCGGTGCATCGGTCGCAGAAGCGGAAGGCGCCGATGCCGGCGTTGTGTCCTGTCCATATGAGATTCCGGCCCTAAGACTCGTGAGTAACAGGAGACCAGTCGCCGTTAATAATACTCGCAAGAGTCAATTCCTTTGGTGATACCTTCATCCGCTGCAGCGCTTCACCCACGGCCGCGACTGATCCGCACAGAGCCCAAGGCTCCTTTTTCAACGCCTGAGGCGTCGCCGCCAGGGCTGCATCAAGCGTCTCGTAGAAAGGTAGATCCCGGTGCCGCGCAGCCAGAGTTGCGATGTTCCATGAGCGCTCATTCGCAATCCCAAAGAGGATGACAGGATGCAGAACAGAACGCAAGATATCCAGGATCGCATCGCACTCCTTGTCCTTCAGAATCGAGACGTATCCTGCGAGTTTTCGTCCTGGGAACAGACGAAGGACGGCATCGGCGAATGCACGAGCGCCGTCGGGGTTGTGGCACACATCGATGAGGAATTTGCGCGGCTCGGCGTCCCGGCTCAGGATCTTCTGCGCGCGTCCGGCTAAGGTCACGGGCGCCGCTCCTTCGCCGAGGCAGAACCGTGACCAGATCGAGGCGAGCTCGGGCCACACGCCGGGCTGCTGCTCGGCATGCCACTGATAAAAAGCCGCAGCGAGGGAGAGGTTATTGCGAAGGTAAGGCGGCAGGTCGCGCGCGATCCCCGCGCACGGCAGCTCGAGCCGCGCGCGGCCCGGAAGATGAATGAGGAGTGACCGTTCGGTAGCCGAGAAATGCGGCCCGCGCTCGAGGAGAATCGCCCCGTGTTTCGCCGCCTCTTCACGCACGACGGACTCCACGCCCGGCTCCTGCATCGCCTCGCCCTGCGCGCCCCAGAACAGCGGCCGGCCCGCGCGGGCGATAGCGAACTTCTCGCGCAGGATGCCGAAGAGATCGTCGCCGAGGAACTCCTTGTGATCGCGCGAGACGCTCACGACGATCGAAGCCGAGGGATCGGAGATATTACTCGCGTCCCAACGTCCCCCGAGACCGACCTCGAGGACCTGCATCGCCACCTTCCGCTCTTCAAAAATGCGAAAGGCGATCAGGGTCGCGATCTCGAAGAACGACAGCTCCTCGTAGAGCCGCGGTTCGAGATCGGCCTTTAAACGCTGCCACGCTGCGTGAATATCCTTATCGTCGAGGGGCAGCCCCGAGATCTGGAAACGTTCCGAGAAGGAGACGAGATGCGGGGAGCTCGACAGGCCTATGGGTTTGCCGCTCAACGCGAGCAGCGACCAGATGAAGCCGCTGGTCGAACCCTTGCCGTTCGTTCCGCCGACGAGGACGGCCGGTATGGAGGAAGCAGGTTTTTGCAAAGCCTCGTAGCTCGCGCGGATGCGTTCGAGGCCTGGTTTTATATGGTTCGCCCGTTTTTTGAACAGCACTTCAAAATCCATGACTAAACTCGACAAAAAGACTTGCTTAAGAACTTGATTCCCTTGGCAAAGCAGAGCTTTTTTGGTGCCCGCCAAACACAATTTTCCCATAAATAACAAATATTTTCGCCTTGCACACCCGGAAACCATCGAATAGTATGTCGTTAACTCCAAGAAAATTTTTGGCCGACACAGCGAAGATCGCTCTGCTCATGACATAGCTATGTCTGACCGGGCCATAGTCCCTTGTCGCCTGCTTACCAGGAAAGGTAACTCGATGCTTTGCAAACGTTGTCCGCATCTGGTTCGTCACGGTCAGGTGGATCAGGAAACCCAGAAGATCGAATTCAAGAGCATGTGTGGCCTCGTCATGAAGAAGTTCCTCGCTCCCGAGGTGCCGGGCGAGGAGATGGCGAAAGGCAAGCCGGCCGCCGCCCGCAAAGGCGCGAAGAAAGCATCGAAGAAGGATGAGGAAGAGCCGCAGATGGAATGCGTCCATCATCCGTTCCCCTCGGTCTTCGACTATATCGAATGCGGCGTCTACCAGGAGACGTTCAAATCCACGTCGCGCAAGAACGATGTTATCCCGACCAAGGATTTCCAGTATTCCGACGTATTGTCGGGCAACTCCATCACCGATATGGAATTGCTCTGATCCATAAGCCTTCGGATCCCGTTCGACTGAAGTTGTTCGAGTTTTCCTTCACATGTAAAAGCCCACGATTCGAGAGCGAATCGTGGGCCTTTTTTTCGTGTACGATCAGGTCAGGCGAGCGAGCGGGCCTTTTTCGTAGGTGGAGTCGTAGTAGCCGCCGAACTCGGTGATGCCCACGCCGTAGGTGTTGGCCAGGCTCACGAGCAGGCCGTTGTGCGCTTTATTGGACTTCGCGAGCAGCGGATACACGTCGGTCACGGGTTTGCCGTCGGTGTAGTC
>JASLCY010000280.1 GCA_030151925.1 Oligoflexus sp. | reverse complement strand
GGGCTAAGAAGTCGGGACAGCGATCCAGAGCCTGGACATAGGCCGTCACAATTTCCATATTGGTGAGCAGAGAGCAACCGAACTTCACGGCCGCCTGGCGAACCAGGGAGCCTCGCGTAAGCTCTTTGCGTTCGTTGTCTTTCGGAATGTTGATGACGAAGTCGACGAGACCATCCTTGATAGCCTTGATCACATCCGTCTTGCCTTCCTCGGGCCAGGGGAGGGCCGTCACCGGTATGCCGTGCTCCTCGAGATAACGGGCCGTTCCCGGCGTCGCATAAAGCGGGATCTTCAGGCTCACCAGAGTGCGGGCGGCCGGCAGGAAGCGCAGCTTCTCCTTCTCCGCGCCTGAGCTCACCAGCACGCCTTTCTCCGGAGCGAACACGCCCGAAGACTCGAGCGCCAGCAGCAGGGCCTGGTCGACGTTTTCGCCGATGCAACCCACTTCGCCCGTCGAAGCCATCTCAACGCCGAGGATAGGATCGGCCCCGCCGAGGCGCTTAAAGCTGAACATCGCGGCTTTCACGCCCACATAAGGGAGCTCGTCTTCGTTGAAGCGCGAAAGGTTCGGCTTCACGCCTATCATCACGTCCGTCGCCACGTCCGCGAGGTTGAGGCCGACCGCCTTCGAGACGAAAGGGAAGGACCTGGCGGCCCGCGCGTTGCATTCGATCACCTTGATCTCGTTTTCCTTCGCGAGGAACTGCATGTTGAAGGGGCCGTTGAGGTTCAGGCCTTCCGCGATCGCGCGGCCCGCGCGTTTCACGCGGCGCACGGTTTCAACATAGAGGCGCTGAGCGGGCACGACCAGGGTCGCGTCGCCGGAATGGACGCCCGCGTTCTCGATATGCTCGCTGACGATAGCCGTGAGGATCTCGCCGTTCTTCGCGACGCCGTCGAGCTCGATCTCGCGCGCGCCGACGATGAATTCCGAAATCACCACCGGGTGGTCCGGAGAGATATCGCTCGCCAGGGTCAGACACGAGCGCAGCGATTCATCGTCATAGGCGACGCTCATCGCGGCGCCCGAGAGGACATAACTCGGACGGACGAGGACGGGGAAACCCACCTTCCTGATGAACTTATCGACTTCGTCCTGGCTCGTCGCCGCAACCCATGCCGGCTGGCCGATATCAAGCTGGTCGAGCAGAGCCGAGAAGCGGGCGCGATCCTCCGCGGTATCGATCGAATCCGCGCGGTGGCCGAGCAGCTTCAGGCCGGCTTCGGCCAGAGGCTTCGCCAAGCGGTTCGGCAGCTGGCCGCCCATCGAACAGATGAGGCCGACCGGACGCTCGAGATCGGTGATGTCGAGGATGCGTTCGACGGAGAGCTCTTCGAAATAGAGGCGATCGCTGCTGTTATAGTCGGTTGAAACCGTCTCCGGGTTGCAGTTCACGATAATGCTGCGCCAGCCGGAATCCTGCAGCTTGCGCGAGCAGCTCACGGCGCACCAGTCGAACTCCACCGAGGTGCCGATGCGGTAAGAACCGCCGCCCAGGACGACCGCCGAGAAGACTTTATTGTCTTCCGGCAGCGGATCGCTGATCGATCCGCCGTAGGTCATATAAAGATAATTCGAAGGCGAAGGGTATTCGCCCGCGGTCGTGTCGATCTTCTTCACCACCGGCTTCACGTTGTGCTCGAGACGGAGCTTGCGAACCGCCATCGACGCCCGCGTGAGCTCGGAGGAGCTGAGTCTCCTCTCTTTCAGGATAAGGCCGGCGATCTGCTCGTCACCGAAGCCATAGAGCTTCCAACGCTTCCACGTCTCCGCGCTCACCTTGTTCAAAGCGAGGAGAAGGGACGTATCCGCCCGCTCGTGTTTGGCTTCCGCCACATGCGAGGCGATCTCCTGCTCGGTCTCGACCATCGAACGGAGGTTCGAGAGGAACCAGAGGTCGATGCTGCTGAGCGAACGGATCTTGTCGATGCTCCAACCGCGACGGAAGGCTTCCATCACCGCGAAGAGGCGTTTGTCCGTCGGCGCGCCCAGCTCGAGCTTCAGCTCTTCGTCGCTGCCCTTGAAACGCAGGGCGCTCAGGCCCTCGGCATGCTCGGTCACCATCCTCGTCGCCTTCTGCAGGGCTTCCGGGAAGTTCCGGCCGATCGACATCACCTCGCCGACCGATTTCATGGTCGAACCGAGATGCCTGTCCACGCCCTGGAATTTCAAAAGGTCCCAGCGCGGGAACTTGATCGTGATGTAATCGAGCGCCGGTTCGAAGAACGCGCAGGTGATGCCCGTCACCGGGTTCTTGAGCTCCAGCAGGTCGTAGCCGAGCACGACCTTCGCCGCGATGTAGGCGATCGGATAACCCGAGGCCTTCGAGGCCAGAGCCGAAGAGCGCGACAGGCGCGCGTTCACTTCGATGATATAGAACTGCAGCGACTCCGGGTCGAGCGCATACTGCACGTTGCATTCGCCGACGATGCCGAGCGAGCCGACGATCTTGAGCGCCGCGTTCCGCAGGATTTGGTATTCGTCGTCGGAGAGCGACTGGCTCGGACAGACGACGATCGAGTCGCCGGTATGGATCCCGAGCGGGTCGAAGTTCTCCATGTTGCAGATCGTGATCGTGTTGCCTTCCGAATCGCGCATCACTTCATACTCGACCTCTTTCCAGCCCTTGAGCGATTTCTCGACCAGGACCTGGGGCGAGGAGGCGAGGGCCGGCTGCACGAGGTTCCGCAGCTCCTCGTCGTTCGAGGCGAAACCCGAACCCAGGCCGCCGAGGGCGAACGCCGCGCGCACGATCACGGGATAGGAGATCTCATGCGCAGCCTTCAACGCCTGTTCGAGCGTCTCGCATGCGTAACTCGAAGGCACGGGCATTCCGATGTCGCGCATCTTCTGCGCGAACTCATCGCGGTCTTCCGTCAAACGAAGGACCGAGGCCGGCGTGCCGAGGTTCAGCACATCGTATCGAGCGAGGATGCCCTGCTCGTCGAGTTTGATGAGGCAGTTGAGGGCCGTCTGGCCGCCGAAGCCGGCGATGATCGCGTCGGGGCGCTCGGATTGGATGATCTTCTCGACCCATTCGACTTCCACCGGATAAAGATAGACCTTAACGCCCGGCATGGGGTTGGTCTGCACGGTCGCGATGTTGGGATTCACCACGACGACGTCGATCTTCTCTTCGGCCAGCGCTTTGATCGCCTGCGTTCCCGAATAAT
>JASLCY010000249.1 GCA_030151925.1 Oligoflexus sp. | reverse complement strand
CGTTCGACGACGCGTTCGCGGCTCGCTCGTTCCAAATCCTCGGGCACGTTGCTGCCGACCCCGAAGTAGCTGAGGGGCATCGACCAACGCACGCAGATGTTGAAGATCTCGCCGTACGACCAGCACTCATCGAGGCGGTTGAAGACGATGCTCTGCAGCCCCAGCGGAGAGAAGCCGCGCACCATGCGATCCATCTGCTCCTCTTTTTCGGTGATGCTGAGGGCGAGGTGGAACTGCACGGGCAGGTCGAGCTCCTTGAATGCGAGGAGATCGGCGAGATCGTCCTTCGAGCGCGGGCACATCGAGCCCGTATCGACGATGCAGAGGTCCCAGGCCTTGTGTTTCGCGAGCGCCTGCGGGAGCTCCTCGGGGCGTTCTATGGCCTCGAAGGGGATGTTCAGCACGCGGGCGAGGACGCGGAGCTGCTCTTTGGCCGCGAGTTTGCGGGTGTCGGCCGAGACGAGGATCAGCTTCTGCTTAGCCTGGTAAGCGGCCGCGATCTTGGCGACGAGGCTGCTCTTGCCGCTGCCGGCGGGCCCGACCACGATATTCACCGCCTGCTCGCCCGAGTTCGAGCTCCAGAGCGGGGCGACCTTGATCTTCTTCATCATCCAGCGGATGGCGTGGCCCTGGTAGAAATTGAAGGATTGCTCGCCGTCCGCTTCCGCGCCGGCTTCCTTCTCCTTGAGGCCTTTGAGGTATTCGGCGAGGCGCAGCTGCTCGGACTCCTGGACGCTCATGAGGCTCAGGCGCTGGAAGATCTTCGCCATGGCGGTGGGCATGCCGTGGGTGAGGTGGTCCGTCTTCTGCTGGCTGATCTCGAAGACCATGCTGCGCAATTCATGAAGGCCGGCGTCGAGGCGGAAGAGGTCCTGGCGCTTGGCGAGGTCGTCGCTCATCGCCTTGATATTGCGTTCGATAGTCTTGAAATAATCCAGCATCTCAAACAGCATGTCGCGATTCACGCCGCTCGCTTCGCCCTTGCCGGCGGATGCGCCGGCGCCCGAGCGGTTCTGGGCCGTCGAGGAACGGGCCGCGGTGACTTCGTAGAGCTTGCCCCGGCGGCCGCCTTCGGGCGCCTTCTCGCGGGTGTTCAAGATCACCGCGTCGTTGCCAAAGTGGGTCTTCACCGCTTTGAGCGCGTCCTTCATGGTGAAGGCCTCGAAGGTTTTAACGTCCATGCGTCGGGCTCCTGGAGCTGTGGCGAGGAAATTCCAAAAATCAGAGACTCACGATACCGATCGATTTCGTCTGCGTGCCGGCCGGGATCTCGTCGAAGGCGAGAACTATCACGCCGGGTATGAAACGGTTGATGAGCTGCCGGATATCCCAGCGGATGAACGATCCGCAGAGGATGATGGGCTGCGTGCCGGTGGTCTGGAAGGCTTCCAGCGCCTCGGCCGTGCGATTGAGTATGCGCTGCGCGATCTCGGGTTCGAGCATCAGGGCGGTAGAACCGTCCTCGCGTTGGTTGATGCCGGAGGCGATGAGGTCCTCGACGGCCCTGTCGAAGGTGACGACCACTAATTTTTCATCGGGTGTTAAGTACTTTCTAATAATACCACGGCCTAGAGACTTCCGTACATAACGGGTCAGGACATCGGGGCTCTTGATCACGCGGCAATGGTCGGCCAGCGTCTCGAAGATCGTGCGCAAGTCGCGGATACTTACGCGCTCTGCGAGAAGGTTTTGCAAAACCTTTACCACTTCGCCGAGGCTGAGGCGATCGCTGGCGACCACTTCCTCGACCGCCTTCGGCGCTTCCTCCTTGAGCTGGTCGATGAGGTTCTGGGTCTCTTGGCGGCCCAGCAATTCTGATGAATGTTCCTCAATGAGCTTGGTGAGATGCGTGACGATCACGGTCGCGCAGTTCACGACCGTATAGCCGCGGAAGCTGGCTTCCTCGCGCTGGCTCGCCTTCACCCAGACCGCTTCGAGGCCGTACGCGGGCTCCTTGCCCGGGATGCCGTCGATCGTCTCGACGATGTCGCCCGGATCCATCGCGAGGTAGTAGTCGGCCATGAGGCTGCCGCGCCCGATGACGTTCCCCTTGAGCAGGATCTGGTAATCGCCGGGCCGGAGCTGGATGTTGTCCTTGACCATGACCATGGGCACGACGATGCCCATCTCCTGCGCGAACTGCTTCCTGGCCGAGACGATGCGTTCGAGCACCTCGCCGTCCTGCTGCGCGTCGACGAGCGGGATGAGGCCCACGCCGACCTCGAGCGACAGGATCTCGATGTGCAGGAGGGATTCGATGCTGTCCTTCTTCGCGGCGCCCGTCGCGCTCTCCTGTTCCTTGACGATGGCCGCTTCTTTGCGCTCGGCCTGATTCTTGATCGCGTAACGGCCGAGGTAGAAGGCCAGCACGGAGAGCAGGCCGAAGGGTATGGTCGGCATTCCCGGGACGATCGCCATCAGCCCGAGCAGGGCGGAGCAGATGTAGATCGCGCGCGGGTAGTTGAGGAGCTGGTTGTTAAGGGTCTGGCTGAGGCCTTCTTCCATCGCCCCGGCGCGGGTTACGACGATACCGGCCGCGGTCGAGATGATGAGGGCCGGGATCTGCGCGACCAGGCCGTCGCCGACGGAGAGCAGGGTATAGAGCTGGGCGGCCTGGCTGAAGCTCATGCCGTGCGCGACGACGCCGAGGATCAGGCCGACGATGACGTTGATCGCGGTGATGAGGATGCCGGCGATCGCGTCGCCGCGGACGAACTTCGAAGCACCGTCCATGGCACCGTAGAAGTCGGCGGCGAGCTCGACCTTCGCGCGGCGTTCGCGGGCTTCCTTGCGGTCGATCAGGCCCGCGTTGAGTTCGGCGTCGATGGCCATCTGCTTACCGGGCATCGCGTCCAAGGTGAAGCGCGCGCCGACCTCAGCGATGCGGCCGGCGCCTTTGGTGATGACGATGAAGTTGATGACGACGAGGATGGCGAACATCACGAAGCCGACGAAGTAGTTGCCGCCGACGACGAAGTTGCCGAAGGAGCTGATCACGTTGCTCACGTGCCCGTTATGGGCGTCGAGCAGGATGGAACGGGTCGTCGCCACGTTGAGGCCGAGGCGGAAGAGGGTCGTCATCAGCAGGATGGTCGGGAAGGTCGAGAATTCGAGCGGATCCTTCACGTAGACCGAGATCATGAGGATGAGGAGCGACATCGCCACGGAGGTCGCGAGGAAGAGATCCAAGAGAAACGTCGGCAGCGGCATGATCATCGTGAAGACCACGGCGATCAAAGCGACCGCGAACTGGATATCGGGTGACTTCAGCACCTTGGCCCAGCCGCTTTCGTTCTTCTTGGCCGCATTGTTCGTTTGGGACGAAGCGTTCGCCATCTAGCGTTCCTTATGTGCGCGGACGCGAAAGGCTCTTGCCTTTCATCATGAACACGTAACGTATGATCTCCGAGACCGCTTTATAGAGGCTTTCCGGGATTTCCTGCCCGACCTTGCACACCTTGAAGAGCGTGCGCGCGAGGGGCTTGTTCTCCATGATGAGGATGCCGTTCTCTTTCGCGACTTCCTTCATGCGCTGCGCTGTGAAGTCCTGGCCCTTCGCCACGACCACCGGCGCCGACATCCCCAGCTCGTACCTGAGGGCGACCGCGAAGTGGGTCGGGTTGGTGATGACCACGGTCGCCGTCTTGGTCGCCTGCACCGTCTTCGAGTTCGCGATCTCGCGCTGCATCCTCTTCATCTTGCTCTTGAGGTGAGGATCCAATTCGCGCTTCTTGTATTCTTCCTTGACCTCTTCCTTCGTCATCTTCATCCGCTTCTCGAGCGTGAGGAAGTTGTAGATGAAGTCGGCCGCCGCGATGAAGAGCAGGAGGCCGAGCACCGACCAGAAGAGCGTGTGGGAGATCGAGGCCCAGTAATTCCAGATCTCCAGGAACGGCATGTTCATGAGGCCCGGCGAGTTGCCGAACTCGCCCTTGAGGATCGCGAAGCTGATCGCGATGATGATCACCATCTTCGCGGTGCTCTTCAGGACCGTGACCCAAGCGTCCATGCTCACCATGCGCATGAGTCCCGGGAAGGGATTGAGGCGCGTGAAATCGGGAGCGAGGCGTTCCCACGACCAGTTCAGGCGAGTCTGGCCGAAGGTGATCGCGGTGGCCGTGATCGAGGCGACCGCGAAGAAGGGGACTATCATCCAGAGGAATTCTTCCCCGACGTGACCGAGGTGGAGCAGCAGCCACTTCTGGTTCATCTTGCTGGTGTCGAACGACTCGAAGTACTCGCGCATGATCAGCTGCAGTTTGGTCGAGAGCTTCACGAGATAGGTGCCGAGGAGCACCATGATCGACGCCATCACGAAAACCTGAGTAACCTCAGGGGAAAGGGCGACCTCGCCTCGGGCGCGGAATTCTTCGCGTCGCTCGTCCGAGGCTTCTTCGGTCCTGTCTTCGTTGTCACTTTCCGCCATTCACGCCTCCTCAGGGTGCGAGGCCGCGGATCGTTTGCACGATCTGGCTGCTGCTGAGTGAGAAGTGCGCCTCCGTCCACTGCGGGAAGAAAGGCAGGCAAGCGAGATAGATCGCGAAGCCGACGAAGAATCCGACCGGGAAGCTCATGCTGAAGACCTGCAGCTGCGGGACCGAGCGGGCGCAGAGGCCGAGGGCCGAGTTCGCGAAGATCAGGGCGACCAGGACCGGCGCCGAGAGTTGGATCGCCACGCGGAAGATATTGGCCGTCAGCTGGATGAGGAACAGCATCAGCTCCTTATGAGGGATCGCGCCGCCGGCCGGGATAGCCTCGAACGTGCGCAGGATCCCGTCGAGATAGATGTGATGCAGGTTGAGGCTCAGGAAGATCATCATCATCACGCCGCGGTGCAGCGCGGTGAAGGCGCTCATCTGCGAATCGACGCCGGGGAAGACGAGGTCGGCCGTGCCGAAGCCCATCTGGTAACCGACGAGGCTCGCGGCCATCAGGATGCCGTCGAAGGCTATGCGGCCCACGAAGCCCATGAACAGGCCGATCACCACCTCTTTCACGACCATGATCGTGTAAGTGATGGCGTCCGTGGGGAAGGTCGCGACCCAATCCGCCGGCACGCGGGATTGGAAGCCGAAAGCCATGGCGACGCCGAGCAGCACGCGGACTGTCGTCGGTATCGGCTGGTCGCCAAAGAATGGCAATGCGAAGAGTATCGCGCTGATACGGATGAAGACCAGTGCGGCGGTCAGTATGGATTCGACTGTGATGCCGTAAATCATCGTGACTCGTCCTGCTTGAGATCAGTGTGTGATCTGCGGAATCTGCTTAAAGATATCGATGGTGAAGGTGATCATCATGCGCAGTATCCAGGGGCCGCAGATGACGACGGTCGCGGTCATCGCGAGGACCTTCGGGATGAACACCATGTTCTGCTCGTTGATCTGGGTCGCCGCCTGGAAGATCGAGACCAGGAGGCCGACGACGAGGGTCGCGAGCAAGGCCGGAGCCGAGACCTTCATCGTGAGCATGATCGTGCTCCATGCCATATCGAGGACAAATTTCTCAGACATCGCGCACTCCTTTCAATCAGTGGAAACTACGGACGAGCGAATCGACTATGAGCCCCCAGCCGTCCACCAGCACGAAGAGCACCAGCTTGAACGGTAGGGAGATGACGGTCGGCGGCATCATCATCATGCCCATCGCCATGAGCACCGAGGAGACGACCATGTCGATGACGAGGAAAGGGATATAGACCAGGAAACCGATCTGGAACGCCGTCTTGAGCTCGGACGTGACGAAGGCCGGGACGAGGACGCGCATCGGCACGTCGTCGGGGGTCTTGGGCTTGGGGGCTTTGGCGATATTGAAGAAGGTTTCGAGGTCGGATTCCTTTACTTCCTTCAGCATGAACTTACGGATAGGGATGCCGGCTTCTTTGATCGCCTGCTCCTGCGTGATGGCTTTTTCGAGATAAGGCGTGAGCGCGCGCTCGTTCAGAGTATCGAGGGTCGGGCCCATGGTGAAATAAGTGAGGAAGAGCGAGAGGCCGAGGATGACCTGGTTAGGCGGCATCTGCTGGGTGCCGAGGGCCTGGCGGACGAAGCTCATGACCACCACGATGCGGGTGAAGGAAGTCATCATGAGGAGGATCGCGGGGGCCACGGTGAGGATCGTGAGCATCGCGATGATCTTGAGCGCGGGGACCATCGCTTCGGGATCATCGACTTCGTAGAGATTGAAGTTCACGCCGGGCAGCTTGGTGTCGGCGTAGGCCACCGACGGCGCGAGGACTTTATAGGCGAGCAGGAGAAGCGCCAGCGTGAGGAGCATCTTAAGGGCTTTGCTTTGGATTGATGCTGGTCTCGTCATGGCGCTCTCCTTCATTTCAAACTTTGGGCAGGTCTTTCAACTTCTTGCGGATCATGCGGGTCACGTCTTCAAAGCTCTCTTGCTCCCGGGGGGCGCCGTCCTTGAAGTTCTTGATCCCGGCATCGCCGACTCCGTAGCGGATCGAGGAGCCCGGCTCCGGCTTGTTATCCGCCTTCGGTTCCGCGCGGCTCTTCGCCAGCGGTTCCGCCAGGCCTTCGGCGCGAGGCGCTCTCTTGGGAGCGGGCGACAGGGTCCTTTGGAGGACCTGCGAATCGATCGACTGCGGCATCGACATCTGCATGCCGTTGTTCGGTCCGCGATTCAAAGCCGTGAGGAAGTTGATGCTGTCTGGTGATACTCCAAGCAAGATCTGTTCCGAACCCACTTGGATGACCGTGATGCGTTGCTTGGGACCGAGGGCGTGCGTGGCCAGGGTCTTGAGGCTGAAGTCGGAACCGGGGGCGATCGTCTTAGCGGCCACCTTGCGCCACGATTTGAGGGCGATGAGGAGGAGGAGCATCAAGGCGACGAAGATCGTTACGGCGACGAGCTTCGACTCGAGGGAGTCGGCCCAGCGAGGCGCCTCTTTCGCTTCTTCCTTGGCTGCGGGAGCCGCAGGAGCCTTAGCCGCCTTGGTTTCGACCTTCGCTACGGCTTCGGTTTCAGCCGCCGGGGCGGAAGCTGGAGCCGCGGCCGCCGTTGCCGCCGCGGGTTCAGCCGCTTTCTCGGCGTTCGCAGCCGCGGCCGCATCGGCTGCGGCCTTCTCTTTGGTCTTCGGTCCGATCAAGCCGATCGGATCGGGAATATCGTTGCGGACGACGGTGGATTTCGCGACTTGCTCAGGCGTCGGGCCGCCTTGCACGGGCACGCCGCTGAAATTGGCGTCGAGCTCTTTCTCGGCCTTCGCGTGGTCGATGATGACGATGACGCGATTCTCGAGGATGTCGACGCTGGCCGCGGGAAGGAGGTATTCGGCTTCCTTCGTCACGAACAAACGCAGCGCCGCATGGTCCTCATCGATCTGGAACGCCGCGAACTTGCGGATATAAGGGCTCTTCGCTTCCATGAACTGGTTCGGCTTCAGCACCATCGTGTGCGGGAGCTGGACTTCCAGGAAGCTGCCGTGCGCTTCGACCACCGGCTTGGTGAAGCCGGGCTTGGTATCGAAGCGCATCGTGATGACGGTCTGCTTCTGATCGCTTTCGGCATCGATGGGCCCAAGCGTAAGGAGAACGGGGCTCGCCGGCGCCGTCTGCGCTTTGAGCGCCGGTGCGGCGAGCAGGGTGAAGGCCAGGAGAAGAGAACGCATGCCATATCCTCGAGAATGATGAGTGGATGAACTTCAAGGACCTTGGGTGATGTCGCCGAGACCGAACTGCGAGACGACGTCGGTCAGGCGAACGCCGAATTTCTCGTTGACGACGACCACTTCGCCCATCGCCACGAGCTTATCGTTGATGAGGATCTCCATAGGCTCGCCGGCGATCTTGTCGAGTTCGATCACGGAGCCCTGGCCCAGCTGGAGCAGGTCGTTGACCAGCATCTTGGTGCGGCCGAGCTCGACCGAGACCTTGAGGGGGACGTCGAGGATCATCTTGAGTTTGGAGAAGTCGGTGCGCGCGAGGCGGGAATCCTCGGGCGTCATCACCACGGGTTCGTCTTTGTCCTTGTCGCCGCCGCCCGCCTGCGCAAGGGCTTCGTCAAACTCGCCGCCGAGCCCGAAATCTTCTGGATTAAAATCATCAGCCATCGGTTGATCCCCCTTGCTTATGTATCGAACATTGATTCAGTCACACGTATCGCGCGGTTGCCGCGCAAGAGGCCCGGTATCCCCTTGAACTTCGGCACGCCTTCCACCAGCACGTTGAGCGGCATGGTCGCGTCGGTATTCAGTTGGATGATGTCGCCGACTTCGAGGTTCATGAGGTCGCGCACTTGGATCTGCGCCTCCCCGAGCTTCACCACGAGGTTGGCGGTGGTTTGCATGATCTGCTCCTTCACCCGGTTGATCCAGATGAAGTCGACCTCGAGCTGCTCGCTCTGGAAGCCGACCGAGAGCTTGGATTTGATCGGCTCGAGCGTGGAGTAGGGGATCACGATCTTGATCGTGCCCGAGACCTTCTCGAGCTCGACGTCGAAGGTGGTCGCGATCACCACGTCCGAGGGCGGCACGACCGCGACGAACTGCGGGTTGATCTCGGTACGGCTATAGCCGATCTTGAGCGGGTAGACCGGCTCCCAGGCCTTCTCGAGGTCGTCGATCGCCGAGAGCACGACGCGGCGGGCGATCTTGATCTCGATCTGGGTGAAGTCCTTGCCCTCGATCTTGGTATAGGGCACGTCGTTGCCGCCGAAGAAGCTGTCGACGAGCGCATAGAGGAGCTTCGACTCGATCACCATCACGGCGGCGCCGCGGAGCGGGTCGAGGCGGAGGATGTTCAGGCACGAGGGCAGGGGCAGGGAGTTCATGAACTCGGAGAACTTCAGGGGTCCGGTCGAGTTCACGCTCAGGTTCGCCATCTTCCGCAGGGAGTTCGAGAGGGTCACGCGGAACAGGCGGATGAAGCGGTCGTGGATGATGTCGAGCGTCGGCATACGACCGCGGATGATGCGGTCCTGGTTCGCGAGGTCGTATTGCACGACGCCGTTCTGCATCTCGCCGCCGCCAGCGTCGTCGCTGTCCACGCGGTTATCGGATACGGCGGAAAGCAGCGCATCGACTTCGCTTTGCGAAAGAACCTGACTCATCGATGGTCTCCCTTCACTCGATCAAAAGGTCGGTTATATAAACGGATTCGATCTTCTTGGTCATGTAGCGGTTGATGCGGATCAGCAGCTCCTTGCGCAGCGATTCCTTGCCGTCGGGCGAAAGCAGGAACTCGCGGGTCTTCCTCTGCAGGATGCCTATGATCGCGTCGCGCAGCTGGGGCAGCCTCTTTTCGATCTCCTTCTTCTGCTCCCCGCCGCCGCGGTATTCGAGGGAGATCTCGATGCGGAGGTAGCGGTTCTCGAGGGCGTTGCCGAGGTTCAGGTTGAAGGTCTGCATCTTATAGGTCTCGCCGAAATCGATATTCGACGCGCTCTTGTCTTCTTCTTTGGCTTTGTCGTCTTTCTTGGCCTCGCCGTGCTCGTCTTTCTTGGCTTCGCCATGCTCGTCTTTGGCTTCGCCGTGCTCGTCTTTCTTGGCTTCGCCGTGGCCGTCGCCGTGCTCGTCCTTCTTCGCCTCGCCGTGCGGGTCTTCCTTCGTGATTTCTTCCTCTTTATGGGCTTTTTTGCCTTTCGAAAGAAAAACGAAGGCGCCGCCGCCGCCGCCCAGCACGAGAAGGGCGCCGAGGGCCGCGATGATGATCATCTTTTTCTTTTTGCTCTTGGCCGCAGCTTCCGGACTGTCGTCCGCGGGGGCCGCGTTGGCTTTCTTTTTATCGTCTGACATCTATGTCTCCTGGTGAGCCAGGGGAGTGATTACAAGAGATGTGCCATCTTTGTGACAATGGCTGCAAAATTTTCCGTAGGCACCTTATGCCTCTTGCGAGAGGGTGGAATGCCAACTCGTGGGCAGAATTTTTTGCGGAAATACCAAGCTGTACTTTTCATGAAATCGTGACAGAATCGGACCGGTCCCCTGTCATCTTCCTGACGACAGGGGTCAAAGTCCTGACGCAGTGTCAGCAATCATTCGCATAAGGCCCAAATTCATGACGCTCTTGAAAGCGAGCCTCCTCGGCTCCGGCTTCGTCCTCCTCGTGGCAACGCCGGCGCGCGCCGAGGTCGACCTGAGGTTCTCAAGTGAAGTCATTTGCCGGAATTACGAGGGGAAAAGCCTCTGCCCGAAGCTCTCCCACCTCCTGAGCCGGCTCGAGGTCACGCCGACCGAAGATCTCTCGCTCCATCTCGGTTACGATCCCGCGCAGAGCCGGAAGGCGAGCTGGTACGATAGCCTCTCCCTCTATCAGGTGAACCTTCCGCCCGAACGGAGCTGGCTCGCCGATTACGGGATCGAGTATGCGCTCGACGACAGGCTCTCCGTGGCCGTCGAGGACGGCAGCGGCACCACGCTGCTCCCCGACGCCAGCAATCTCGCCTTCTCGCGGAATCTGCAGGACATCGGCTGGAAGCAGACGCTCGCGCGCCTCACCTACGATCATCACGATGTGTTCAAGGCCGATCTCATGTACGGCCTCGGCGAAGGGGAACGCCTCGCGGCGGACGACGGCACCGGCTTCTTCGGCGCTCGTGCGCGCTGGACCCTCCACAAGACGCTCGCGCTCCAGCTCGGTTATTCGACCGACGCCGATTCGCTGGCGAAGGACTCGATCTGGTGGCTGCCGACCAAGGACGAGGCGCGCAAGGGCTTTAAGGCGACGCGTTACGCGGCGAGCCTTATCCTGAACGATCAGATCCCGTTCATGCGAGGTTTCGCGGCGGCGGTCGGCTTCCAGCGCAACCGGATCGAAGCCGACGAGCGGAAGACCTTCGCCTCGATCGCCCCCACCAGCCTCGCGCTCGATCCGACCGAAGCCCTGGCCCAAAGCGAAGGCGCCCGCGGCGACACGAGGCGCGACGCCCTTCTCGCGAGCGCGTCCTACCGCATCCTCGCCGAATACCTCCTCGCTCTGCATTACGGCCGTTTCCAGGCGAAGTTCGACGATGCGGCTCTCGTCTCCTGCGCTCACCTCGATGCCGCCGGCGCCTGCATCGGCGATACCTCGCAGCATGATGGATTCAAGCTCGAAGAGTGGACCTACGGCCTCGGCAAGATCGATGCGGATGGCTGGAGTTTCTTGCTAGAATCGCACGAGGAGCGATATGATCGTCTGTATCAAAATTTTCACTTTTTACGGGACAAAGACCCTCGTCAAAAGAACATGCACCTCGTTCAAGCACGCTTCCGCTGGAATTGGTAAGTCAGACCGATCTAGGTAAGCCGATGGGACGGAGACCCTACAGAAAATTTTGTAAACACTGCGGTAAACCGCCCCAAATCTGCCCAGTATTTTATTTGGAGCATTCGCACGTTGTGCTATAAGTGGCTCCCTGGATTGTTAATTTTGGAGACATCATGAAGATCAGTCGTAGCCTATTGGTTCTTTCGTCGTTATCCTTCGGGATGACCCTAGCGGGTTGCAAGTCTTGTGTGGAACAACACGATCCCAGGCCGATCCAAGATCAATTCCATCGCGAGGAGAACTTCGCGAAGGCTGAGCAGACTCTCAATCCAGACGGAACCATTCCAGCTCCAAAAGTAACCGAGACCAGCGGCAAGCCGCAGGCTCCGGGCCAAGCGAAATTCGAACAATTCTGCTCGCCCTGCCACGGCATGAACGGCAAGGCCGATGGCCCCGGCGCTGCGGCCCTCAATCCGAAGCCGCGTAACTTCACCGACGTCGCTTGGCAGAACAAGACCGACGACGCGCGCATCCACAAGGTCATCAAGGAAGGCGGCGCTTCGGTCGGCCTGAGCGCGAACATGGCTGCTTGGGGCGGCTCGCTCAGCGATCAGGAGATCGATGAAGTCATCAAGTGGGTTCGTCAATTCAAAGGCAAATAATTTCGTATTTGACGATCTAGACATGAGAAAGCCCGAAGGTTTGGTCCTTCGGGCTTTTTTCGGTCCTAGCCCCGCATTCAGCCTTCGGTCTCGAGGCTGAGGAATTCCTTGTGCAGGACGCGAGCGGCCGCTTCGCCTTCCTTATCCGTGACCACGCAGGAGATCTTGATCTCCGAGGTCGAGATCATGTGGATGGCCATGCCTCCGTCCTCGAGCACGGTGAAGACGCGGCTGGCGACTCCCGGATGGCTCTGCATGCCGAGGCCGACGACGGAGACTTTCGAGAGGCCGGTCTCCACTTCCACATAAGCGCCGAGCTTCTTCTCCGCGGACCATTGCTCGAGCAGGTCGCGCGTCCTCTGCAGGTCGGTGGCGCCGATCGTGAAGCCGACCCGCATCACGTCGCTGTCCGCGCTGCGGTTGTGCACGATGATGTCCACGTTCACGCCGGCCTTCGCGATCGATTCGAAGGCCGAGGCGATGAGCCCGCCGCGCACGGGGAGATTATGGAGCGAGATGCGGACGATATTCTTGTCGAGGGTCACGCCTGAGACGACGGGCGCTTCGAGGCGGCGTTCGTTCGAGAAATTCATGATGAAGGTCCTTTGATGGTCGTTGGGCTTGAAGGTGTTGCGGACGACGATGGGCATATTGTATTTCGCGCCGAGCTCCACGCAGCGGCTGTGCAGGACTTTGCTGCCGAGCGAAGCCATCTCGAGCGCGCATTCGAAATCCATCTCCTCGACCAGCCTCGCCTCGGGGACGACGCGCGGGTCGGCGGTGAACACGCCGTCGACATCGGTGTTGATCTCGCAGAAGGCCGCGTCCAGGGCGACGGCGAGGGCCACCGCGCTGGTGTCGGATCCGCCGCGGCCGAGCGTCGTGATCTCGAGGTCCTTCGTCGAACCCTGGAAACCGGCGACCACGGGGATGATGCCTTCTTCCCAGCAGCGATGGAGCTTCGAGCAGTCGATGCTCTCGACGCGCGCTTTGGAGTGGAAATTATCGGTGAAGATGCCGAGCTGATAACCGAGGAAGGCGTGGGCGGGGATACCGTGTTTTTCAAGGGCTGCGGCCATGAGCGCGACGGAGACCTGCTCCCCTGCGGCCACAACCATGTCATAGTTTCTTAACGACGTCTTAGCGTTGATTCCATTGACGAGATCGACCAGTCGATTCGTCTCACCAGACATCGCAGAGACGACAAGCGCGATCTTTCGCAGACCGGAATGGTATTGGGCTGCCACTCTTTGAGCGACAGAATCGATGCGTTCGAGGCTTCCAACCGAAGTTCCCCCGTATTTCTGTACGATCGGCCGGCCGTGCGAGAGATGATACATGGAAAAAATAGCTCCTTAGCGTATGATACACACTGCTCTTATGGTCTCTAACGGGGCAAGACTATCCTAGTCCTTAGTGAGAGACATTTCAAAAGAGCTAACGAACTGGTAGGAAAGGGTGGCCATGATCTTGGTAACCGGCGGAGCCGGCTTCATAGGAAGCGCCGTGGTTTGGGGACTGAACGAGAGCGGACGCGATGATATCGTTGTAACAGACCGGCTTGGCCTTGGGCAGAAATGGCAGAACCTCGCCCGTCGCCATATCGATTTCGTGATCCCCAAAGAAGGCTTCCGCGATTGGCTCAACCAGCATGGACGCGGTCTTGAGGCCGTCTTCCACCTCGGAGCCTGTTCGGCGACGACCGAACGCGACGGCGACTTCCTCATGAACAACAACGTGCTCTTCACCAAAGAGCTCTGGGATTTCTGCACGACGCATTCGATCCCTTTCCTCTACGCCTCGTCCGCCGCGACCTACGGCGCGGAAGAACGGGACTTCAGCGACAGCCGCGAGGGCATTCCGCGCCTCCTGCCCATCAACAAGTACGGCTGGAGTAAGCAGCTCTTCGATGCCTGGGCCATCAAACAAAAGCGGACGCCACCGGCCTGGTACGGCTTCAAATTCTTCAACGTCTACGGTCCCCAGGAATATCACAAGGGCGGCCAGGCGAGCGTCGTCTTCCACGCCTTCCCTCAGGTGAAGGACCAGGGGCAGCTCAAGCTCTTCAAGTCCTATCGCCCGGAGGTCGCGCATGGCGAGCAGCAGCGGGATTTCGTCTACATCAAGGACGTCGTCCGCATCATGCTCCATTTCTGGAAGAACGCGAAGCACGCCCCTTCGGGGATCTACAACCTCGGCACGGGCCAGGCCCGCTCCTTCAAGGACCTCGGCCTCGCGGTCTTCGAAGCGGTCGGCGTGAAGCCGCGGTTCGAATGGATCGAGATGCCCGACGCCCTCAAGAACCAGTATCAGTATTTCACGGAAGCGAATCTCGACAAACTTCGGAAGGCGGGCGGCTTCACGGCCGATCTCCATAGCCTCGAAGACGGTGTCATGGACTATGTTCGGAATTATCTAATGACGTCTCAGCCCTACCTTGTTTAGGCGAGCCCAAGAAGGAAAACAGTTATGGAATTGTCAGTCCGCGAAAGTTTGCATTGGCTCGAAGGGATAGAAGACGGAACGATGACGACGGGAGATCTCTACAACCTTTCGACCAAGCTCGATCCCGTCCTCATCAACATGATCATCAAATACATCCGCAAGAAGTATCCGAGCACCAAGCCCGAAGCGGCCGGCGTCATAGGCCGCCTCGTGGAGCTCACGAACACCTATCCGGATATCGTGAAGAAGATGAAGTCCGCCGAGACCGATCCCATCGTGGAGTGGTTCAGCGAATCCTATAACTTCGGCGAGTTCTATTCGAAGCCCGAAGAGATGCTCGAGATGCTGGTCGATAAACTCGAGAGTTGAGATGAAAGGGTCCGGGCGAAGCTGCTCGGGCCTTCTAGCTCCTTTTCTAGGCACCCATCAAACCAGCTCCGCCTGCTGCTCGACCTTGAAAGCCTTCTGCAAATGGGCCGGAAGGTCCTTCTTCATATCCACGCCGACTACGGTCGATACACCGCCTTCTTGCATCGTCACGCCGTAGAGCTGGTCGAGGACTTCCATCGTCCGGCGGTTGTGGGTGATGACGATGAACTGGAAGCGATCCGAGAGCGCGTCCAAAACGAGGTTATAGCGGCCGACGTTCGCTTCGTCGAGCGGGGCGTCAACCTCATCGAGGAAGCAGAACGGGGTCGGCTTCGTCTTGAGCAGGGCGAAGATGAGCGAGATCGCGGTCAGGGCTTTCTCGCCGCCGGAGTAGAGGTTCATGCTCCGCGGCTTCTTACCCGGCATCCGCACCATGATCTCCACGCCGGCGGTCAGGGCGTCGTCGCTGGTCAGCTCGAGGCGCGCTTCACCGGTCGGGAAGAGGATGGGGAAGAGCTCCATGAAGTTCTGGTTCACGACCTCGAACGTCGTGAGGAACTTGTCCTTGGACGTCTCCTGGATCTCTTCGATCGCCTCTTCGAGCAGGAGGATGCTGCCGAGGACCTCTTCCTTCTGCGCGTTGATGAATTCGTAGCGGCTCGAGATCTTCTCGTACTGCTCGACGGCCACCATGTTGATGGCGCCCATGCCTTCGAGCTGCGTACGGAGCTTGTTCAGCTCGCGGTTGGTCTTTTCCGCATCGAACTGAGGATCGTCGACGTGCTCGTGGGTCATGAGATCGACCTGGTATTTCTCCTGGGCCTGATCCAGGAGTCCGCGGCTCACCTGCTTGAGGCGTTCGAGTTCGACGCTTTTCTTCGATTTCTGGCGTTGGATCTCCATCTGCTGGTCGCGCGCCTCCTTGAGGCGGCCTTCGACCACGCGGAGCTCTTCGAATACGCCGGCGCTCTGCTCGCGTTTGACCGCGAGGGTCTCCTCGAGTTCTTCCCGGCGGTGAATATAGACTTCGATCTCCTGGGTCGCCTGGACCTGGGTCGTCTCCGCGGTCTCGAGTTCGAGGGCGATGCGGCCCCTCTCCTCGTAGCGGCGATTGAGGTTCGCTTCGAGACGGCTCATCTGCTGACGCGCCTGCTCCAGGCTCTCCTGCGTGCTCTGCGCCTTGAGTTCGATCTTCGCGAGTTCCAGCTGGCGCTGCTGATGCATGCGCATCACTTCGTCACGGCGCTCGCCTATGCTCGACGACTCGTCGCGCAGGGATTCGAGCTCGCCCTGCTGGCGTTCTTTATCGAAGCCGAGCGAAACGCGCGCTTCACCGAGCTGCTCGAGCTCCTTCACGAGCTCCCGTTCCCTGGTCTCGAGTTCCGCGAGCTTCTGGTTATTCTGCTGGCGCTGCTCTTCGAGATGCTGGAGCTGGTTCTGCAGCTGCTGCATCGTGCTCATCGCCGCGAGGGTATCCTTGTTCTGCTGGCCGAGCCTGTCCGTGAGTTCGCGGAGTTGGGCCGCATCGCGGACCTGGAGTTCTTCGGCCGCATCGATCTCGCCTTGAATGGCCGCGAGCGCTTCTTCGCTCTCCTGGACCTGCTGGGTAAGCGCTTCGATATCGCTCTTCCGGCTCAGGCTGCCTTTGCTCGCCGCGCTATGGATAAGCACGTCGTCGCGTGAGCTGATCAAGAGGCCTTGCGCGGTAAAAAGAACGATGCCGCTCGGCAAGGCCCGCAGCTCCTCGTCGCTGATCAGGGCCGCGGGGCTGTAATAGAGGCGATCGATAAGGTCGTGCACCCATTGCTGAGCGCCGTCCTGGATCTTCAGGACGCGCGTCGCCGGCGAAGCCCCGAACCGCTCCGCCCAGCTCTGGACCTCGGCACGGTTCGCGTTTTGCCACGCGCTCGCGACCGAGAGGGGGATCGAGGCGAGCTGTTCGCGTTGAATCAGGTCCGCGAGCGTGTTCAGTTCCGCCGCGCTGCGCACGACGAGGCGGTCAGCCCATTTTTCGAGGCCTTGCACGGCCTTCGGCGTCCACTCCTTGATGCTGTCGTCGAAACCGATGAAGTCGGTGAGCGTGCCGAGGATAAGGTCCTGCGCCTCGGGATGCTTCTCGGAAAGGCGCAGCACGCCCGACCGCACGTCCTCGCTGCTGAATTCCAGCTCTTCGAGGCTCTTGAGTTTGGCGCGGGCCGTAAGGAAGGTCTCCTTGTGGCCGTCGCGCACCCTCGCCACCTCGCGGAACCAGGCGTCGCGCTTCTGTAGGGCGAGCTCGAGATCCTGCTTTATCTGCAGCTCCTGATCGAGGCCCTCTTGCTTTTGATTCAAGGCTTCGCGCGCATCGGCGAGCCGGTCCTCGAAGCCCTTCGCATTATTCTCGAGGGCCTCCCGGCGTTCGTTATAAGTCTGGAATTCGACGAGCAGGCGTTTCCGGTCGCGTTCGATCGATTCGCAACGGAGGCGGTTGCTCTCCAGCAAATGGTCGATATTCCGGACCTCGTCCTCAAGGTCCTGCTCGCGGTTCTGGAAGACCTGGGCCTCTTCCTCGACGTTGTCCACTTCGCTCTGGAAGGATTCGATCAGGTCGCGCAGGCGTTCGAGCTCGGTCGCCAGACGATCCGCCTCGGCGGTCTTCGTCGTTACCGAAGCCTCGAGGTTCTTTTGGTTCTCCTGCTCCTCGGCGATCGTCGTATCGAGTTCGATCATGCGGCGCTGGCCGTTTTCGATCGTCTTGAGGGCGTTGGTGATCTGCGATTCGGCCCGTACGATCTGTTCGCGGAGGGCCGAGATCTCCTCACGCACCTGCTCGAGCTCAGGATCCGCCTCCGCGAGGCTCGCCTGGAGCTCAGAGACCCGCGCCTCCATGCTCGTGAGATCGGCGACCGCGCGGATCTCGCTGTCGGTATCGGTCTCGAGCTGCTGAGCGAGCTCGAGGAGCTTGGTCGAGAAATGCCGGAAGTTATGCGAGAAGAGCTTCAGCTCCTGCTCTTTGAGGCGGCTGCTGACCTGTTTCCAGGCCTCGACCTTCTCCACCTGCTCTTTGAGAGCGTCGAGCTGGGCCGCGAGTTCGCGGAGCAGGTCCTCGATGCGCTTCAGGTTTTCCTGCGTCGCCTCGAGCTTTTTTTCAGCCGCTTGCTGACGCGATTTGAAGATGAGAGTGCCCGCGGCCTCCTCGAGGATCTCGCGAACGTCTTCCGGCTTCGCATTCAGGATCCTATCGACCTGGCCCTGCTGGATCATGGAATAACTGCGGCCGCCGAGGCCCGTGGTCGCGAAGAAGCCGACGATATCCTTCAGGCGGCAGGGTTTTTTATTGATCAGGTATTCGCGTTCGCCGTCGATATAGAGGCGGCGCGTGAGGGCGATCTCGGTTTCGTGCCTGTATTCGGGAGGGCAGAACGAGCTGCCGTCGCGGTTGTCGAATACGAGCGTAACCTCGGCCATGCCGAGCGCTTTCCGTTTGTCCGAGCCCGCGAAGATAATATCCGTCGCCACCTCGCCGCGGAGGTACTTGGCGTTTTGCTCACCCATGACCCAGCGGACCGCGTCGATGACGTTGGATTTGCCGGAGCCATTGGGCCCAACGATCCCGGTAATGCCCTCGTCGAAGTTGAGGGTCACTTTATCCGCAAAGGATTTGAAACCGGAAATGATCAGCTTTTTCAGATGCATCCAATTTTCCTAGCGATAGGGAGACCAGGGGCTCCGCCGAGGGAACGCTTATTGTATGGGGACCGGAGTTTGGTTCAGCATACTCACGCTTGGATCGGCGTCAAACAAGAAAAGTTCATTGCCGTAATAGGACGACGTCAGCACTTTACCCGACGGACTGACGGCGATTTGATAGTAGGAATAATGATAGTCAGTGGAATTAGTACTTTCCGGCACCGTGTGGTCCTCATCGGGAGTATCGAGGAGCTTGCGCGTGATAGAGTAAAAAGGCGCACTGGCAAAGTAAATAAGGTCCCGGAAAGAGTTGATCAGCACCATCGGCTGGCCTTTGATCGTGGCAAAAGCGAAGGCGCTCGGATAACGGCCGCGGTTATCGTGGTCGATGAGGTAGCCGTAGATCCGTCCGAACTGGAAGAGATCGCTGAACTTCGCGGTGTCGGGATTCGCGAGGGCGGAGGCGTTGATGACGACCCGCATGATGTTGTTCGACTCGGCCCCGTAATCGCCGCGCTGCGAGAGGTAGAAAATCGAGGGGTTGTTCTCGGGCCCGATCTTCGCGTCCCAGAAATTGGTGCGGAAACGGAAGGTGTTCGGCGTCGTCACCTGTTCGGTCGACACCACCTGTCCCGTGCTCTCGAAGAGGTCGTAGGTCACGTAGTGGAGCTCGGCGTCGCTCTTGGTCGGCTTGAGGTAAGTTCCCGGAGCGACGAAGCGGAACACTGTATAGGCCGGTGTATCGGCCGTTTGCGGCTGCAGGGAAGCCTGCTCCTCATCCGTTACCGAATAGATGAACATCTGGTAGGGCGAGTTCGAGCGGAAGCGGCGGCGAGCCTCGGGCG
>JASLCY010000236.1 GCA_030151925.1 Oligoflexus sp. | reverse complement strand
GGAAACGACAGGCTCGCCTACATCTCCTCGGACGATACCGGCCATCGCTCGGAGCTGAAGATCTACGACCTCAAGACGAAGAAGACGGAAGTCCTGTTCGCCGGCGAGCTGTATTCACCGGATCTGTCGCCGGACGGCAAGACCCTGGTTTACAAGGGCAGACGCAACGAGCTGGTCCTTTACGATATCAAGTCGCGTAAAGTGCTGAAGTCGATCCTGGTCGACCTCCCGGGCTTGACCGGGCCTTCCCGTTTCTCGGCGGATGGGCGCTACCTCTATATCGCCCAGTATATGCTCGATTCGAACCGCGACCTGACGATAGACGGGCGGGACGCGGCGGCGATCTATCGTTATGATATTACGGGCGGCGCCAAGGTCGAGCCGATCCAGATCACTTCGCTCCAGCAGAACTGCTCGTTCCCTTATCCCACGCGGAAGTACCTTTACATGACCTGCGCCTTCGAAGGCGCGCTCGATATCTATCGCGGGCCGCTGGGCGGCACGGTGCCGGAGGATTGGACCGCGGATGATCTGCTCGAGGCGCATCAGGTCGCGCGTTCTTATTCCGACCGCATCCTCTTCCTGAATCATCTCTATGCGCGGATGTTCAAGATCAGCCTGGACGACTACCGGCAGCGCGTGCTGCAGAACTTCATCCTGGCCGGCGAATACCAGCCGGCGCTCTATTATCTGGACGAAGTCCTCGCGCAGCATCCCGACCGCCAGGACCTCAAGGCCTGGAAAGTCCTCTTCCAGGCCACCATCCGCTGGGAAGTCCTGCCGCAAAAGAGGAACCTCGGGGCCTTCGCCGAGTTCATCCAGCAGAAGAGGAAGGAGCTGAGCGCGCTTCCCAAGAGTCCCGAGACCAGGCTCGTGAACGCTTACCTCGATTTCTACTCCAACCAATTCGAGGCGGCGAAGAGCGGGCTCGAGAGCCTGCAATTCAAGGATGATATGGCTCTCTTCCTCCAATCGCGGCTCGCGAAACTGAGCCTTAAGGAGCATTATCCGCAGTTCCTCGAGAATAAGGTCCTGGCGGTGGACGGCACGGAGGAGGATCGCCTCTACTTTCTCTCGCTCTGGCTGGGCGAGATGCCGGTCGGCAAGGATCCTTCGGCGGCGATCGCCCGCCTTAAGCCGAAGCTTAAGGCGCCATCCACCGATCTGCTCGAGAACGAGGCGGATCTCTACAGGCTCACGCAGGCCGGAGACGCCAAAGCCCGCATTGCGGCTTTGAAACCTATCGTGGCTCGTATCGAGAAGTTGAAGGGCAGCTACTTCGCGGGTCGGCTGCTCTTCAACCGTTCGGTTGTGCTGCTCTATCAAAACAAACGCAGCAAGGACATGGCGGACATTGTAAGTATCTGGATTTCCTATGTTAAGCACGATTCCAAGGAATTCCCCTTCGCGATCGAAGCCATGCGGCAGAACAGTTTGGATCTCGCGTACCAGTTCTACCATTCGAAGAGCGACCAGAAGCTGGCGCTCGGCGCCTTCTACGATTCGATCCGCATCAGCGACGACCTCGAGGCCCACTACCAGCGCTCGCTCCTGAAGTTCTCGCAGTGGCCGGAAGTCGTCGCCGATTACAACAAGATGGTGGCGAACGGCGTCATCAAACCCGAGAGCCTCGTCTTCGTGGAAAGCCTCAAACGCGTGCTCAACGCTCCGAAGCCGCTCGACGCGAAGGATTACCTGAAAGAGGCCGAGGCGATCGCGAAGATCGACGATCTCCATGTCGGCTCCGGCGTGAAGTTCCTCTATCTCGGGTATCTCTATCATCGGGCGCTGGAGTTCTCGTACAAGGGCTTTAAATACGACGCGGAGCTGGCGGAGAAGGCTCATAAAGCCTATCTCTTCGCGATCGACGCGGGTCTTAAGAACGACCGCATCCAGGCCTCGGCGCTGCAGGACCTCGGCATCCTGCATCTCCAGTTGCGCAACTACACCCTGGCCTCGGAATTCCTCACGCAGAGGCATAACATCCCCTACGCGTCGAACGACGAGGAGCTCGCGGTGCTCTGGCTCAAGGCGAGGGCCATGTACCTGAGCTATCGGAGCCCCGATGCTTATGAGGCGATGAAAACCGCTCTGACCCTCAATCCGAAACCTTTGGTGCCCTTCCAGGAGAAGGCGGCTTTCTACGCTTGGAACGCCAGCCAGTACGCGGAGGCTGAAAAACTCTTTCAAGCCCTGCCGGCCAGTGCTCTGACGCCTTCGGTCCGGCTCGGTTATGCGCATACGCTCCTGGCTTTGAATAAACCCAGCGAGGCGCAGGCTCAGCTTGATAGCGTTATCGCCGGCATCTCTCCGAAGGCCGGCATCGACGATGCGCCCGCGCCGGCTCTCAAGGTGCAGAACCTGCACCTGCGTTTCATCGCGCTCGGTCTGCTCGCTCAGACGCAAGGTCTTCCGGCTGACGCTCGCATCAAGGCTTTGCGCGAAAGGCTCGAGATCTTCCCGACCATCGTGGACCATGCGAAGACTCTGCATCTCCAGCCTGAAGCGCTGAGCGATCAGAAGGTGAAAGAATCCGAGGACCTCGCGCAGCTTCTCGCGGCGGCCGGGCAGAAGGCCGAAGCGAACAAGGCCATGGATAAGGCTCTCGACGAGGCCGCGCGGCATGGGAAGGAGTACGGTTATCTCAACAGCACGCTCCTCACGGCGCTCAAGAACGCGTGGATGCAATCCGGCACGATCGCCGTTTCCAAGGCGAAGAGCGAGGAGCTCGTGGCGAAGATCGACAAGGAGTTCCAGGACCAGAAGGAGTTTACGGCCCTCGTGACGGAAAAATGGGCTCAGCTGAAACTCGTGCAGGCCGGGTTCCTCGACCACGATTTCGCAGCTGCCAAGCAGAGGATCTTCGCTCACAAGGCCGTGCAGGCGATGCAAAAGGATAAACCCGAGGTTTATCTCAGCCTCACGAAGTACAGCGATGCTTTG
>JASLCY010000232.1 GCA_030151925.1 Oligoflexus sp. | reverse complement strand
AGAAGCGCGAGTACTCGCAGCGCTTCTCCTCCGGATAATTGATCGTCGTGTGCTTGCGGAGGAAGAGCGTCCTGAACATCTCCCGCAGCGTGATCTTGAGGCCGACGATGAGGGCCGGGATATAGTATTTGTCAAGAGCGCCTTCTTTATGCGTAACGATCTTGGTCATCTTCAGACTCCTATCCAAGCGATAACGATGGCCACCACCAGGAGGTTGACCAGCGTGAGCGGGAAGAGGACCTTCCAGCCGAGGTTCATGAGCTGGTCGTAGCGGAAGCGCGGGAAGGTCCAGCGGACCCACACGAAGAAGAACATCATGAAGCCGACCTTGATGATGAAGCTCAGCACCTGGCCGACGGCGAGGAGGTTCTGGGCGCCGTCCGCGCCGAGGCTTCCGCCGATCAAGCCGAGGAGCCAGTGCAGGCCGGGCAGGAGGTCGTAACCGCCGAAGAACAAAGTCACGTACAGCGAGGAGGCCATGATCATCGCCACGTATTCGGCGAAGAAGAAGAGCGCGAACTTGCTGGCGCCGTATTCCAAGTGGTAGCCCGCGACCAGCTCCGATTCGCCTTCGGGCAAGTCGAAGGGCAGGCGGTTGGTCTCGGCGAAGATCGCGATCAGGAAGACCACGCACGCGATCGGGTTCAGGAAGCAGCCCCAGCGCGGGAGGAAGCCCCAGAGGGTCTGCGACTGGTATTCGACGATGCCGTTGAGGCTCAGGGTGCCGTAGATGAGCAGCATCGAGACGAGCGAGAGGCCCATCCCGATCTCATAACTCACCATCTGGCTCGAACCGCGGAGCGCGCCGAGCATCGAGTACTTGTTGTTCGAGGACCAGCCGGCGAGCATCACCGGGTAGACCTCGAGGCCGGCGAAGGCGAGCACCGCGAGGATGCCCATATCGAGCTGCGCGATCTGCAGCGAGACCTTGTGGTCGCCGATCATGAGGTAAGAGCCGAAGGGAATCGCCGCCATCGCCGCCACGGGCGCGATCGCGGAGATGGCCGGAGCCAGCTGGTAGTAGAACCGCGAGGCGGCGGCCGGGATGAACGCCTCTTTCGAGAGGAGCTTGATCACGTCCGCGAGCGGTTGCATGAGCCCGAAGGGACCGACCCGGTTGGGACCGACGCGGTTCTGCATCCAGGCCGCGCCGCGGCGTTCGAACCAGACCATGATGGGCACGACGCCGAAGGCCAGGCCGACGACGAAGAGGATTTTTGCGGCGAGAGCGATCCAATCAAACAGTTCCACCGGCGACCTCATGCAAAGGAATAGGAGAATGTGACTTCAGCTTCATGCCGTCCAGGATCTTCTTCACCGAAGCGCTCGCGCCGGGGCCTTTGACCACGGTCTCGAAGCTTTGCGTGATGCCGTCGCAGTTGGTGTAGGTGCCGAATTTCTCGAGCGTGCCGAGCCCCGGCAGGACGCCGACGAAACGCGAGACTTCCGGGCTGTTCCAGACGCCCCACGCGATCTCCTTCGGAGCCATGGTCGGCGGCAGGGCCGCGCGTCCCGAGCGGAAGTAGATCGCCAGGTCGAAGCCTTTCTCCGCGTTCGGATTCCAAGGTTTGAGGCCCAGGCCTTCGATGCCGCGCGTGTTCGCGGTCTGATCGCGGCGTTTGAGGAGGTCGTCGAGCGGGGCGTCGTCGCCCGCGGTCTGCACGCCGCCGCCGGTGCCGTTCCAAGAGCGGACGGTGACGGAGCCGGCGGTGAACTGCGGGAGGATCTGCGCGAGCGTCGCCGCTTCCTCGCTGCTGGCGTCGGTGCCGATCACGAGCAGGACGCTGCGCGCCTTCTTCAGCTCGCTGACGAACCAGGGGATCATCGTTTCCCAGGTGGTGGCCGTGAGCAAGCCGCTCGCGGTGAGCAGAGGCTGCACGATGCGCTCGGGGTTTTGATAGGTGTGGAAGGATACGCGGCCCGGGTCGCAGATCCAGAATTTATTCACCTCGGGATTCTGCCGCGCGCGATAGCGGTAGACCGTGCCCTTCTCCTCGTCGGCGAAGATCGAGCAGCCCTTCGCGCAGCCGTCGCAGATGCTCGGCTTCTCTTTGAGGAACCAGACGCGCTTCTGGAAGCGGAAGTCGTTGAACGTGATCGCGCCCACCGGGCAGATATCGGCGATGTTCCCCTGGTAATCGTTGAACATCCCCTCCTCGAGCGCCGTGGTCAGCTCTTTGCGCCAGCCGCGGTTATCCATGAGGAGTTCGTTGGTCTTCGTCACGTCCTCGGTGTAGCGCACGCAGCGCTCGCAGTGGACGCAGCGGTTCATGTTCAGCGTGAGGCGGTCGGACAGCGCCTTGGTGGTCGCCGCCTTCCACACGCGTTTTTCTTCGTGGAAATGGCTCTTGGCCGGGCCGTATTCGTAGTTGTAATCCTGCAGCGAGCATTCGCCCGCCTGATCGCAGACCGGACAATCGAGCGGATGGTTCGCCAGCAGCATCTCCATCACGCCGTTGCGACTCTTACGGACGCGTTCGCTCTGCGTCTGCACCACCATGCCGTCAGCCGCCGGCGTGGAGCAGGCGGTCATCAGCTTCGGCGCTTTCTCGACTTCGACCGTACACATCCGGCAGGTGCCCGCCACGGGGAGGCCGGGGTGATAACAGAAACGCGGAATATGGCCGTCGATGCGCGCGCGTTCCGCGGCCCGCATGATGGTATCGCCGGGTTGAAACTCCACGACCTGCCCGTCAATCGTGATCTTGGGCAAAGAACTGGGTTCAGTGGTCATTCCTACACTCCCTTAAAGCATAGCGCTGGCGTGATGGTCTTGTTTTGCAACATAACCCTCAGGCTTGCATGGGCAACGTTTGAGGCGAACATGATCCTCGAACTCTTGACGAAATTTACGGACTGACGAGAGAGCCGGGCCGGTCACCGCATCCGAGAATGCGCAGATGGTTTGACCAGCCATATTCGAACAGATTCCGGCGATGGCATCGAGATCTTCCTGGGTGCCGTGGCCCCCTTCGATACGATGGAACATGCGCGCGAGCCAGTGGCTGCCTTCGCGGCACTGGCTGCACTGGCCGCAGGATTCGTGTTCGTAGAATTTGAGGAGGCGCGCCGCGGTCTCGACGATGCAGGTGCCTTCGGCGATGACGATGACGCCGCCGGAGCCGGCCATGGTTCCCGCTTTCGCGAGGCTGTCGAAGTCCATGGCCACATCGCATTCATCGGCGTGCAGCATAGGGGCCGAAGCTCCGCCCGGGATCACCGCTTTCAGCTTTTGACCGCCGAGGACGCCGCCGCAGTGCGCGATGAGGTCCTTGAGGTTGATATTGATCGGCAGCTCGTAAACGCCCGGTCTTTCCACATGCCCCGAGACGCAGAACAGGCGCGTGCCGCCGGAACGTTCGGTGCCGATCGCGGCAAAGGCGGCCGAACCGTTGTTGATGATTTCGGGGACGGCGCAGAAGGTCTCGACGTTGTTCACGCAGGTCGGCATTCCGAAAGCGCCCACCTGGGCCGGGAACGGCGGCTTGAGGCGCGGCTCGCCGCGTTTGCCCTCGAGGCTGTTGAGCAGCGCGGTCTCCTCGCCGCAGATATAAGCCCCGGCGCCGCGATAAACGCAGATGTCGAAGCTGAAGTCCTTGCCGGCGACCGTCTTGCCGAGCAGCCCCATCTTGCGGGCTTCGACGATGGCCTGCTCGACCCGCCGCGCTTCGAAGACGAACTCGCCGCGGATGTAGATGAAGCCCTTCGCGGCGCCGATCGCGTGCCCGGCGATGATCATGCCTTCGATCAGCATGTGCGGGTATTTGGTGAGCAGGAGGCGGTCCTTGAACGTGCCCGGCTCGCCTTCGTCGGCGTTGCAGACCAGGTACTTCGGCTTCGGCGTCCCGTCCGGGAACGTCGGCGCCTTCGGCATGAAGGACCACTTCATGCCGGTCGGGAAACCCGCGCCGCCGCGGCCGCGCAGGTTGGATTTCTTCACTTCGTCGACGATCGCGTCGGGAGCCATTTCCAAGGCCTTTTCCAGCGCCTTGTAGCCGCCGACCGAACGATACACGTCGATGAGATGCGTATCGGGAACGTTTTGGTGTCTCGTGAGGAGCGGCTCAACCATTCTTCAACTCCCGATCGAACTGATCCATGA
>JASLCY010000210.1 GCA_030151925.1 Oligoflexus sp. | reverse complement strand
AAGGCCAGCGACCCTCGCCACTACATCAACGGGATGGCGGAAGCCGACGGCACCTTCACCCCGGAAGTCTATGTTCGCCCGACCGAGAGCGTGGGCCAGGACGGCAACACGGTAGACGTGGACCAGGAGATGGCGGCGATGGCCGAGAACCAGATCCTCTACAAAGCCACGGTCGAACTCATCAACAAGAAGGTCGGCACACTTAAATATGCGATTGCAAGCGGAGGTAGCGTATGAGTTTCTTTAAGGCGATGAACATCAGCTCGTCCGGTCTCGCGGCCCAACGCGTGCGTATGAACGTGCTGGCGTCGAACCTGGCGAACGTCAATACCACCCGTACTCCCGAGGGCGGCCCCTACAAGCGCCAGGACGTGGTCTTCTCCGCGACCAACGAGAATCCCTCGGACTTCGAGAGCATGCTCGACGAGGACTACGGCACCGAGCTCAAGAAGGTGCAGGTCGTCGACATCCATAAGGATACGAAGGCGCCGCGCATGGTGCTCGATCCTTCCCACCCGGACGCGAACAAAGACGGTTACGTGGCGATGCCGAACATCCAGACGATGACCGAGATGGTGAACATGATCGCCGCGACGCGCGCCTTCGAAGCCAACACCACGGCCTTGAACTCGGCGAAGAGCATGGCGACGACCGCTATCGAGATCGGTCGCGCGTGATCCTTGATTAGAGGGGACAAGACATGAGTACTATAGGCTCCGGCTTGAAATTCAACGACACGATGCTCTCGCAGCTGCACGACCTCAAGAGTCGCGGCCAGATGGAGATCTCGGGCCAAAGCAAGAGCGAGAGCAAGACCAGCTTCTACGACCACCTCAAGGAAGCGATCAGCGACGTGAACCAGGACCAGGTCACCGCCGACAAGAAGGCGACCGACCTCGCGAACGGCAAGGACACCAACATCCACGAGACGATGCTGTCGGCGACGCAGGCCGAGCTCAGCTTCAACATGATGGTGCAAGTCCGCAACAAGGCCCTCGCCGCGTACGAAGAAATCATGAAGATGCCTGTCTAAGTAAGCTTTGAGGACAAGAGTTGATGGAAAAGTTGAACGAGTTTTTTCGATTGCTCATGCAACGCGCAAAGACCTTCTGGGACGCCCTCACGCCGCCCAAGAGAATCGGTCTGCTTGCGTTCATTGCTTTGGTCGTCGGAGGATCCGCTACGCTCCTGCTGACGCAAAAGCAGCAGGACCGCGACTACCTCTACCTCAACATGTCCGAGAGCGATAACACCGAGATCGTGGGCGAGCTCAAGAAGCAGCGCTTCACGGATTTCGTGCTGGACGCCAAGGGCATCCTGGTCCCCGCGGACCAAGTCGTGCCCCTGCGCCTCAAGCTCGCCCAGGAAGGCCTGCCGACCCACGGCATGATCGGCTGGGAGAAGTTCGACGACAAGGACTTCACCCGCACCGAATTCGAGCAGAACATCAATAAGCAGCGCGCGATCCAAGGCGAGCTCGCGCGGACCATCAGCTCGATCGAAGGCATCAACTCGGCGCGCGTCCACATCGTGACGCCGAAGAAGGCTTTGTTCCAAGAGGACGAAGAGAAGCCGACCGCCGCGATCTACATCAAGACCGCTCAGAACGCGACCCTCTCCCCCAAGGTCGTGAAGGGCATCACGCATCTCGTTTCGCGTTCCGTGGAGGGCCTCGAGCCCGACAGGATCACGATCATCGACCAGGAAGGCCGAATGCTGACCAAGGTCGAATCCGATGATCCGACGACCAAACAGACCGCGGAGATGCTCAACTACCGTCGTACGATGGAAACGGAGATGACCAATAAGATCAAGTCCTTGGTCGGCCGCATCGTAGGCCAGGACCGCGTCGACGCCAAGGTCGACGTCGACGTCGACTTCACGCAAGAGGAACAGAAGATCAACGACATCGATCCCGATCGCGTCGTCGTGCTTTCCTCCAATACCACCAACCAGGAGATGGCGGCCGGCGGCATGAACCCCACTGGCATCCCGGGCGCGAAATCGAACGTGCCCGGCGAGCAGGAGGATCTGGCCGCGACCTCGAGCTCGAACAAGAGCAAACGCGGCAGCGAACGCATCAACTACGAAGTCTCGAAATCCGAGCGCCACAAGGTTCTTCCCGTCGGCAACATCCGCCGCATCTCGGTGGCGGTGATCGTCGACGGCAGCCAAAGCTATCCGACCGACGGCACGGCGCCTGAATTCGCGCCGCGCACGCCGGAAGAGATGAAGAAGATCGAAGACCTCGTCCGTTCGGCGATCGGCTTCAAGGACGGCCGCGACGAGGTCAAGGTCCACAACATGATGTTCGAGATCGCGGCGAACCAAGCGCAGGCGATCAAAGAGAAGCACGAAGAGGATCGCAAGTACGTCTCGAGCCTGGCCGTCGCCGGCGTCGTGGCCCTCGCCCTCGCCTTCTTCTTCGCCTTCATCGTCCGTCCCTACTTCCGCTGGCTCTCCTACGATCCGGAAAGGAAGAAGAAGGAGGAGATCATCGAGGACTTCAAACCCGACCTCGAGATGTCGAGCGCCCAGAACGTCCAGGTCAAGGAAGACGTCCCGTTCGAGAAACTTACGCCGCAGGAGCAGATCATGTTCCTCGCGAAGAACGAACCCGCACGCACCACGGAAGCTCTGCGCATCCTGCTCAGTCCGCATTCTTCCTCGCACTAAGGAGAATGAAACGTGGCCCACGCTGATTTCAAGAAGAACGGTCGCTTCATCAAGAAGGGCGACCCTCTCCACAAGGTCTTATCCGTCACGGACTTCAGCCTGGCTGAGATCTGCGAGACGCCCATCGCGTTCCACGACAACGCGAACGCCAACATCATCCATAACAAGCTCCACCTTAAGGAGGAGTTGGCGGAATCCGTGCGCGGATCGCACGAGATCGACGCCGTGTTCACCGTTCCCGAAGAGCGAGTCGTCATCCATCCCCTTGATTTCACCGAGGAATGGAGACGCATGCGCCGTCGCCAATCGACCCGTCTGCAGAGGACGGACGACGACGACGACTTCGATCTCGACCAGGCGCGAGCCGGTCAGCAGGACCTTGATTCGTCCGAGGCGGAAGAAGCCGCGCCGAAATCCGAAGAGGCTCCTATCCCGCAAACCGCGGAGCCGGCCGCTCCCGACATCGAGGCTCCGATAGCTCCGCCCGCGCCGCAGGCCGCGCCGGCCCCGCAGCCCGAACCGACTTTCTACGCGGAAGAGGAAGGCCCCGAAGAGGAGTTCGTCCCCTATGCCTCGAACGCGACCGTGCCGCTCGAAAGAGCGATCAGCGAGGAAGAGCTGGAGGCGATTCGCCAGGAAGCCCGCGAAGAAGGGTTCCGCAAGGGCTACGCCTCAGGCGAGGAGAAGGCGGCGCTGGAATCACGCAGCAAGATCCAGGCTATCCTCCAGGAGGTCTCGAACATCGTAGAGAACCTCGAAGGCCTGCAATCCTCGATACTGAACCAGGCGCAGAACAATTTCTACGTGATCTGCAAGAACTTCGTCGAGGCGATGCTCCACCGCGAATTCAGCCTCAATGCCGAGGCGTTCGGGGCGATGATCGAACGGGCCATCACCGAGGCCCTCAACGAGGACGAGTTCAAGATCTTCGTCAGCCCTCGCGTCGCCAAAGACCTCAAGGACTGGAGCAACGAACGCCTCCGCTCGCGCCTCAAGGCGGACGACGGCCTCAAGGACTACAGCTTCCGCGTCGAAGGCCAGCACGCCTCGGTAGACGAAGATCTCCAGACTATCATCAAAAACCTCCTCGACAAGGCTGACCTCAGCCTCTTCGATTCCCAGCATAAGGTAGGCTAATGGAAGGCGCTCTTCCCATCCGCAAACTCGATGGCGCTTCGCTCCGCGCCTCGTTCCAAACCATCCCCTGGTCGTACCGCGGCCGGGTCACGGACGTCGTCGGCAACCTGATCGAGGCGACCTTGCCGAACTCTCATATCGGCAGCATCGTCTCCATCAAAGCCCCCGATCGTCGCGAGTCGATCCTCGCGGAGGTCGTCGGCTTCCGCAAGGAGAAGGTCCTCCTCCTGCCCTACTCGCACCTCCAGGGCGTATCCCCGGGCTCGAGCATCGAGATGGTGAAGAGCTTCTCGGAAGTCCCGCTCGGCGACCACCTGCTCGGCCGCATCATCGACCCGTTCATGCAGACCCTCGATACCAACGAGAGCATGATACGCGAGGGCCTGCCCTCCTATAATATCGACCGCGACGCCCCCAACCCGATCGAACGCATGCGCATCGAGAAGGCCCTCGGCCTCGGCGTTCGGGCGATGGACGCCCTCCTCACCTTCGGCGAAGGCCAGCGCATCGGCATCATGGCCGGCTCGGGCGTCGGTAAATCCGTGCTCATGGGCATGATCTCGAAGAAGAGCGAAGCCGACGTCAACGTCATCGCCCTGATCGGCGAACGCGGCCGCGAGGTTCGCGAATTCATCGAACGCGATCTCGGCGAAGAGGGCCTCGCCCGTTCCGTGCTCGTCGTCGTGACCGGCGAACAATCTCCGCTCATGCGTATCCGCGGCGCGAAGCTCGCCACGACGATCGCTGAATATTTCTCGGCCACCGGCCGCAGCGTCATGCTTATGATCGACAGCCTCACGCGCGTGGCGATGGCCCAGCGGGAGATCGGCAACGCCGTGGGCGAGCCGCCTACGACCAAGGGCTATACGCCTTCGGTCTTCTCGCTCCTGCCGAAGCTCCTCGAGCGCGCGGGCCCGCAAAAACAGGGTTACGGCCCTATCAGCGGCCTCTACACCGTCCTCGTCGACGGCGATGATTTCAACGATCCCGTGGCGGACGCCGTCCGCTCCATCCTCGACGGCCACATCGTGCTCACGCGCGAACTCGCCGTGAAAGGCCATTTCCCGGCGATCGACATCGGCGCCAGCGCCAGCCGCGTGATGAGCGACATCGTCCCTCAGCAGCAGTGGCAGCAGGCGAATTATTTCCGCGAGCTGCTCGGCACCTACAACGCGGCCCTCGACATGATTCAGATCGGCGCTTATCAGCCCGGGACCAATATCAAGCTCGACGAGGCGATCTCGCTCATGCCTTTGATGGAAGCCTTCCTGAAACAGGGCAAGTTCGAGGCCAGCACGATCGAGGAATCCATCGTCGGCCTGCGGAAGGTGCTATCGGGGCAGTCGCATAGATGAGCATCAAACAGAAAAAACAGCGCCTCGGCCCCTTGATCAAGATCCGCCAGCTGCAGCTCGATCAGCAGGTCTTCATCCAGCAGCAGATCCAGGCGCGCAAGAGCGAGGCCAAGGCCGAGCTCCTTCGCTGCCAGCATATGTACATCAAGGGCATCGACCGTCTGAACCAGGAGCGCCAATCGCCCGAAC
>JASLCY010000206.1 GCA_030151925.1 Oligoflexus sp. | reverse complement strand
TCCTTCTTCCCGCTGCTGAAGAACTGCTTCATCGCGATAGTCGGATCGCTGATCGTCGGAGCGTTTTTTCCCTCGTCGAGCCAGGAGATATAGTTCAATCCGGCTTCGAACGCATGACAGCAATCCGCTCCGGCCTGATATCCCGCACGGCTCAGAGGCATCGCCCCGTTCGGGTAATTCGCCTTGTAGGCGCGTGCGATCAACTGGTCCGCGGAGGTCGCGTAAGACTTATCGTACTTGCCGTTCTTTTTATTGCTGACGCACGTGATCGATCCGCCGCCGGCTTGTTCGTGGCCGCCGTCCCCCACCACGGGATTCGCGACGTCGCTCAGCCAGAGCATCTTGCTTTGTATGGGCTTGAACGCATTGAGGAAGGACGGCGCCTGATCCAGGGAATTGATCTTCCAATCGCTGGCGAAACATCCCATAGGAAAATAAAGGTGGACCCACGGCGCGCTCTTAGCCGCTGCGAACGCAGGAGATTCGAGCAGATTCTCGAAGACGGGCAGGAGCATCAGACGCCCGGCGTTGACTAGGAATTGGCGGCGACCTATCGTAATCATGGCTCGCTCCTATTTCTCGTACCACGAGAGTATTTGGTTCAGGGAAGTCTGCATGCCCCAATTTTTCTCGCTCATGCCGCGCGACAGCGTATCGACCGCGCAGGAGTCGGCATCAGAGAGGCTGCGCCTCATGACGTACGTGAGGAGCTCACGGGCGAAGCACTTCGAGAAGTCGTCCTTATGTTTGCCGATATAGGCGAAGAATTCCGCGGACGTCTTGGTTACCGTCTTATCCGCGAACTCGGCCGTGGTATCGACCGGAAGGCCGTTATCGTATTGGTCGCGATAGGTGCCGACCGGCCCGAAGTTTTCCAGGGCGAAACCGGCCGGATCCATCAGGTTATGGCAGGACGCGCAAGCAGGGCTCGCCCGATGCGCTTCCAGCTGCTGCCGGGGAGTGGTCGGCTGCGAGCCCGAGGAGGGCGGCAGCGCCTGGACGTTCGGCGGCGCCGGGATCTGCTGGCAAAGCACCTTCTCCACGATCCAGAGCCCGCGCGAGATGATATTGGTCTCGGTCGGCTTCGAGGTGATGGTCAGGACCGAAGCCTGGGTCATGAGCCCTTGCCGGTTATTCGGCAGCGCGACCTTGACAAAATCCTGGCCCGGATCGCTCATCCCATAGATCTTCGCGAGATCGCTGTTCACGAAACTCGTTTTGCTCATGATGAGATCGCTGATCGGGCGATCGTTCTTGAAGATATCCGTGATGAAGAGCCGGGTCTCATTTCCCATCGAGTTTAGGAGTTTGTATCGATCCGCGGCGGTTGCCGGATCGATGCCCTTGGTCATGTCGTCGACCTTCAGATGACGCATGAGGAAGGACTCCGCGAAGCGGTCGGCCCTGGGATCCTTCAGCAGGACATCGACGAAGGCCTTATCGTTGAGTTTTTGGAGCTCCGGGTTCACGGCGACGTCCGAGGAGTCGAGCCACAGGGTATTCGCGAGATGAGCCCGGAGAGAGGTCTTGTCCATGCTGCCATAGAGGAAGCGGGACGATAGGAAGATGCTCTTCAGAGCGAACACGAGGCGTTCCTGGTTCTTGGTTTTGAGGGTATCCAGATAAGCCTTGTACGTGACGATATCAGGATCGCTGTCGTCGCCGGCGCCATAGGCTTTTTTAGCGATGGCCAGGAGAGAGGCGCTTACGCAGCTGTCGGCGGGATCCGTTTTCGTACCGCAATCGATGATCTTCGAGGGCGCGACCGAGAATCTTCACGTGCGCGAAGAACATCTTTTGGGGCATCTTGGGTCTCTTCGCCTTTAAAAACTTACCTGGGCCCTCGAAAGACGGCCTCTATGAATATCGGCGAGCAGGCATATCCCGACTTGATTTTATTTAACATGAATTTACGCAAGGATTTCCGTGATTTTTGCTAAAAAAATCCTCCGGACCTCACAAGCCGTTATTCTGCCAGGAATTATCCCGCTCGCACTTCGAGCAATTGCCGCGCCGCCAATAGCCCGGTTTCCACCGCACCATTCATATAACCGCTGCTCAGCACGCTGCAATGCTCACCGGCGAAGAGCAACGTCCCCTTCAATTCCGCCTCACCGGCCGCGCCCATCAGCGAGGTGTATTGGCCCGGACGCGGACAGGTATAACTGCCTTTGTTGAACGGATAACTCGTCCACACCTGCCAGACCTTGTTATCATCGTGCGCGGCCCGCGCACCCGGATAAAGCGCCTCGAGATCCCGCACGATTTCGCTGATCATGGCCTCGCTCGCCGTCGCGCCGCGTTTGCCGCCGAGGAAGTTCGTATAGATCCCCGCGCTCCCCTCCTGCCCGCGCGAGGTATCCCAGCAGGCCTGCAGGGGCAGATCGGTGAACAGTCCGGCTTCGCTCGCCGGAAATTTCATATTCGGGCGAGTCCAGATGCGATCCTTGAAGCCGACCATGATCTTCGCGTTGGTCCCGAAGCCCCACTCATCGATGCAACGCAGCTTCCGCGGCGAAAGCCCGAGGCTGCGAATGCCCTCGACCTCGGACAGCAGCTTCAAGGGCAAAGCCAGGATCACCCGCGCATACTTCTTCTCGACCGTCTTCCCCTCATGGTCGAAGACCAGCTGGAATCCCGTCGAGCTCTGGGCGATCGAGATCAGCCTGTGTTTCACCTCCGGATGGATGCCCTGCGCCGCGAGCCTCTCCTCCAGCTTCTCGACCAGGCCCGAGTTCCCGCCTTTGATCCGGAAGGCCTCGTCGCTCTCGCCGAAGATCCTAAGCCGCGCCGGATCCCCGACCGCGATCAGGGCGAACAGATTGATGAGCGACTGCTGATCGGCCTCGAGCCCGTATTCGCCTATATAGGCGACGCGGATCAGGTTGAGCAGCCAGGGTTCGACCTCGTTCCGGCAGCCCTGCAGGTACTCTTCGATCGTCATATGGTCGAAGACCTTCACTTCATCGGCGTTCACGGTCTTGTAGCTCGGGATCACGAAACCGTCCTTGCCCATGAAAGCCTTGGTATCCGCCTGGATCTTACGCGCCAGCGGAGCGAAGGCCTGCAGCACCTCCCCTTCCCCGCGCCATTTCCCTTCGAAGAAGATAGTCTCGGGCGGCTTCTCTCCCCTATAGAGCGGCTGCGTCTCGAGCCCCAGCTCTTGCGCCAACTCACGGATCTCGCGATTCGAGGTGTCGATGAATTCCCCGCCCCGCTCGACGAACATCCCCTCCCGATTGAAGCCGCGTTCCGTCCATACGCGCCCGCCCAGGCGAGGGCTCGCCTCGAACACGTCCACCTTCACCCTGGCCTTGGCCAGCGTATAGGCCGCGGTCAAGCCCGCGAGGCCGCCGCCGATGATCGCCACGGGCGCGTCCCCTCGTTCGCTCTTCACCTCGAAGCCGTTTTCCCCGCCACGGACGCAGGCGGGCAGGCTCGAGATCAGGAGGGCGGAAGAACCGCCCGCGATCAATTCACGGCGCGTGACGGGCTGATCGAAAAAACTTTGGCGAAAGGAGCGGCGGAGGGAACGGAACAAAGGAGTACGCGACATACCGGCCTCGGTTAAGCGGATATAAAAAAACCCATCGTTGATGATGGGTTTATCGTATCACTACTGAATCGCCGGTTTCATTATCAGACGTCGTCTGTCTTCCGGAAAACTCGAGTTGAAGGAGAAGTCCTGCACCTTGGTGTCCGGCGCCCAGTAGAACTTCAGCTCCTTCGTCTTGCTTTCGCCGAAGAGGCGGTAGTCGTAGTATCCATAGGTCCACGTTGCGACGCCACCCGAACTCCCGACCGAAGCGGGGGATCCGAGATATTTCTCAACGTCTGTCTGCGTAGTTTTACCTTTTTGGATCCAACTGATGTCCGAAGAGAAATCCTGGCCCCGCGTCACGCAACCAACCTGAACCAGCGACAGGAGAACCGCCCCAGCGAAGAAACCGCGACTCACAACATTTTGCATTGTGGCTTCCTTTCGTGAATGAAATTCGACCTTTATTTTCTATCACCTGGTCCTGGCGAAGACTAGCGTTTCCCTTGAAATTGATTTAAGTTCGCACAGACTGCCGGATTTTGTGGTACGTCAATTAATCGAGACCGAAGAAGGAACGCTCATGGACACGCAAGAAATTGGTCAGATGATGGAAAAGCTCAACCTCGATGCTGGCAAACTTCAAGAGCTCGCGACAGCGCTGCAAAGCAATCCATTCGCGGCCATGAGCAAGATCCAGGAGCTCGGCATCACCATGGACATGATCCAGACCATCATGAAGCTGGTCATGGCAAATCCTACGGCTTTCGTCGAAGCCGCGAAACAGGCAGGTGTCTCCGAAGAGGCACTGTCCATGATGAAAAACCAAATGGATCGCTTCAGCTGAGTCCGTCGCCATCCTCGGGACGCGCGAACAGGCTTCGCGCGCCTTGGGGTGGATTATTCCCGCCGTGCCATCTCCCGAACGAATGCGCGAGTCCCCAAGCCATGATAAATCCACCGCCCGCGGCCACCGCGATGTCGTCGTACGACCGGACGTTGAAATTCCCGACCTGAAAGATCAGCACGTAATAGATGACGAGATTGAGGAAGCCCCAGGCGATGTTCGTGCGGGAGGAGGAAAGCCCCTTGCCGGGAGGTTTGGCCAAGGGAGTCTGGAAAGGCAGGCCCATGAGCCCGGCGATGAGGTGCGGGATCGCGTTGACGAGAAAGACGCCTCCGAAGAAATAAGCGATATAACTATCCAAACCGTTTTCCTCCCGAGGCGTTCGTTTTCCCTATCCTACCCCAAAGCTTGCTCGAGGTCCGCGATCAAATCCTTGGTGCCTTCGATGCCGCACGAGAGGCGGATGAGGTTGGGCCCGATGCCGAGCTGCTTTCTCATCGCCTCGGGCACCGAAGCGTGGGTCATCTTCTCGGGATGGTTCACGAGCGATTCCACGCCGCCGAGGCTTTCCGCGAGCGCGAAGACCTTCAGTTTCTGCAGGGCGGTCACGACCTGGTCGTAGCTGCCCTTGAGATTGAACGAGACCATGCCCGAGAATCCGCGCATCTGCTTCTTCGCGAGCTCATGCTGCGGGTGCGAGGGGAGTCCCGGGAAGAACACCGTCTCGACCTTCTTGTGCTGGCTCAGGAACTTCGCGACCTCGATCGCGTTCTCCGCGTGCTTCTCCATGCGGACCGCCAGCGTCTTGATGCTGCGCAGCAGCAGGAAGCTTTCGAAGGGCCCGGGGACCGCGCCGGCCGCGAACTGGACGAACTTGATCTCCTCGTGGAGCTTCGCGTCGTTGATCATCACCGCGCCGCCGATCAGGTCCGAGTGGCCGCCGATGTATTTGGTCGTCGAGTGCATGACGATATCGGCGCCGAGTTCGAACGGCGATTGGTAGATGGGCGAAGCGAAGGTGTTATCGACCACCAGCAGGGCCTTGGCCGGCTTCGCGAGCTTCGAGACGCCGGCGATGTCGATCACCTTGAGGAGCGGGTTGGTCGGCGTCTCGACCCAGATCATGCGCGTTTTGGGTTTGACGGCCTTCGCGACGTTCTCGAGCTTCGTCATGTCGACGAATTCGAACTCGAGGCCGTACTTCACGAACAGGCGGCGGAAGAGGCGGCCGGTTCCGCCGTAGACGTCATCGCACACGATCACGTGATCGCCGGGATTCAGGATCTGGATGATAGCCTGCTCCGCGGCGAGGCCGGAAGAAAACGCGAGGCCGTGCTTCGCGCCCTCGAGCGCCGCGAAGGCTTCCTCGAGCGCGTCGCGGGTGGGATTGCCGGCCCGCGAATAGTCCCAGCCCTTGTGCTGGTTCGGAGCTTCCTGCACGTAGGTCGAAGTCTGGAAGATCGGCGTCATGATCGCGCCCGTGCGGGGATCGGGTTCGGTCCCGGCATGCACGACCTTGGTGTAGTCTTCGCTGCGAATGCTCATGGTTCACACACCTTTGAAGACGTCGGCCAGCTGGCCCTTACGGTGCATTTCGGTGATGATGTCGCAGCCGCCGACGAACTTGCCGTTCACGTAGAGCTGGGGGATCGTCGGCCAGTTGGTGAATTTCTTGATGCCTTCGCGGATATCCCAGTCTTCGAGCACGTTGCGCGAACCGTAGGCGACGTTGTGCGCTTTGAGGACTTGGACGACTTGCGCCGAGAATCCGCACATAGGCGAATCGGGAGTGCCTTTCATATAGAGGAACACCGGATTTTGTTCGATATCGCTTTTGATCGTAGCAAAGGCTTCTTGCTCACTCATGGTCCATGCTTCCTTATGATCGATGTATGGGAAAATGCTGAGAGTTGTAGTTAAGAACGAACCCCCATCTCATACAACTTTTTGTCCTTTAACACCATGTTTTTGGCATTTCATGGCGGAGCTTAGCCGCGAAGGCCCGGCAATAAAGCCAATATGGCGCATATTATTCTTCTAGCCGCGCAGCATCATCCGCGCGAGCTCAAACACCTTTTCGGGCGTCTGGTCCTTCATGCAGCGAAAATGTCCCAGCGGACAGGTCATCGGCCCGTGCGCGCTGCAGGGGCGGCAGTCGATATCGATTTCCGCGATATGGCTGCCCGGAGCCAGAGGACCGAATCCGAGCGCCGGCACGGTCGCCCCGAAGATCGCCAGGGTCGGTATGCGGAAGGCCGAAGCGTAATGCAGGGGCGAGCTGTCGTTGCTGATCAAAAGACCGAGCTGCGGAAAGATCGCCCGCAGATCGTCGAGATTCGTCTGCCCGGCGAGGTTCAGGACGCGCTCCGGGTCTCCCGCCGCCTTCTCCACGATCTCGGCCGCGGGAATCTCGTCCTTGCTGCCGAGGATGACGATCCGCGCCGCGGTCTCGCGCAGGATCCTCTGCGCGAGCTCACCGTAATATTCCGAGGGCCAGCGTTTGGTTCCCCACACGCTGCCCGGCGCGAGCCCGATCAGCGTTCCCTGCCCCTGAAACGCGCGCGCCCTCGCCGCGCTCGGGCCGCCCTCGAGCGGAGTCAGGAACGGCTTCGCCGCGACGATAGCCTCCCGCGGCACGCCCAGCGCTTCCAGCAACAGCAGGATGCGATGCGCCTCATGCCACGGCGCGACGCGCGCGACCCGGGCCCTCGCCAGCCACGAGACCTGCGATTCGAAATAGGTGATCGTCGGCAGCCCGATCAGGCGGCAGAGGAAGCTCGAACGGAAACTGCGATGCGTCTGCAGCATCACCGCGCGGCCGAGGCCCTGCGCCCGCAGCTCGGCCTTGAGGCGCCACGCTTCCTGGAACAGGCCCTTGCCGCGTTTATCGAAGACGAATAAGCCGTCGAGGTCGGGATGCCCCTTGAGGGCCGCGCCGCCGATAGGAGTCGTGATCACGTATTGCTTGAGCGCAGGATAACGCTCGCGCACGAAGCGGAAGGCCGCGGTCGTGATGATGATGTCGCCGAGGAAACCGGTCTGCAGCCAGACGATGGCATTCAATTCTTCAATCGCGATCATGGGGCCGGCACCAGATCCTTCCCGTAGACCAGGGCGTCCTCGCCGTCTTGATAATAGCGGCGCCTGAGTCCCTGCCTTTGATAACCGGCCTTTTCGTAGAGACGAATGGCCGAAGTGTTGCTCACGCGGACTTCTAGCATAACAGTCCGAGCCCGATAAACCGCTTTCGCGTACTCCTCGAAATCGGCGAGGAGCGCCTGCGCCAGCCCCTGCCCCCGAAGGTCGGGGCGGGTCGTGATGAAAAACAGTTCGGCGTCCCCGCCCATCACGCGCCCGAGCGCCAGGCTTTTCCACAGGGCGTCATGCTCGGGATCATAGATAAGGAAGGTCTGCGGAATCCTGAGGGATAGGTAAAACTCTTCTAAAGGCCAGAAGGAGCCTTGGACGTAGGACTGACAGAAATGGCTGAGGGCCGCCTTCTCGCCCTCGGTGGCACTGAAGAGAATGCTTGGCATGTCGTGCCTTTAAGGAAAGAGTTCCCGCTTCAATTATTTTTAAAAGGGACCAGAGGCCTATACTCTTTGGCCTTGTTGTAATACCTGTAGGCCGTCGTCCGCGCGAGCGCCAGGAACCAATCCGCATTCGGGTCCAGCTGGGCGAAGGCCGCTTCATCCGTCGTCTTGCTCGCGGAGAGCTGCGCCCGCGACTTCACAAACCCCTCTATACGGTAGATCTGAGTCAGTATGCGGCTGATGTCGGCCTCGGATAATTGTCTTTGGCGAATGAATTGATCGAGTTCCTTATCGCTTGCCTGCTTTGTGACCAGCACATGCTCGGCCTCTAGAACGCGTTTGGGATCAGGCGCGTAGGACTCCAGCTTCTGTTGGTCGTTTTCAAGCAGGGTGTATACGACCATATCATTTTTGAAACTTTCGAGTTGAGCATTCCATCGATTCGCCGCAGGGAGCCCGTTTGCGGCCGCCTCACCCATGGCTATCGTGCGCAGTAACTCATAGATTTCCATCTGCTTTTGGCTATAAGCCTTACCGTTGATCTCCACAATCAGACGATCAAGAAGGATTTGCTCCGCCATGAGTGACGGAGATAAAAGAAGAAGAACGAAGGCCGCGCAAAGAATCTTCTTCATAATTCTCTCTCCGAATCTACCGAAGTGGCTCCCCGACTATGGTTCAGAGCACACTTCCCAGGAGTGGATGTTTGAATTTTTTAAAAACAATATGGGAATTTCCCAAATCACAGCGTTAAAAACCATTTTTTTGTAAAAAAAATTATGCGCTGCGTTAGTAAATGTTGACAACAAACGTTTAGCCTGTAAACCTTTACCTGCGTACCCAAGTTCAATTTTTTTTGATTCCAAGATTGGAGGTTTCCATGAACAAAGCCGAGTTGGTTGAAGCCATGACAAAAGTCACGGGACTTACCAAATCTGATACTGAGAAGTCTTTGGACGCATTTATCGAAACCGTCACAAAGAACGTTAAGAAGAAAGACGGCGTTAAGCTCGTCGGCTTCGGAACATTCTCGGTCTCAGCTCGCAAAGCACGTATGGGCCGTAACCCACAAACGGGCGAAGAGATCCAAATCCCAGCTCGCAAAGTTCCAGTTTTCCGTCCAGGCAAAGAACTGAAAGAAGCTGTGAAGTAAGTTTCGATCAGTGGGCCTCACGACTCCTTCGCGGGATCGTGGGGCCTTGCTGTTTTCTAGGCTCAAACGAGCCGAAGGGAAAAGCGCCTCAGCCTCTCTCCCCTGAGCCTTTTATTCGAATGCGAGCTTCGTAATAGCCGGAACGATGAGCGCGAGGTCGCTATCGTCCTTCGCGACGATATCCAGCGGAAGAGCGTCGTAAGGCACGAATCCGGGCTCGCCGCGCGCGACGGTCACGCCACCCTTTTCACCCATACTTATCTCACCGCCCAGACCGAGGAAGGTCAGAAAACCGAGATCGGCTTTCACGGTAAGACGGCTGCCTTTTTGCAAGGTGATGCGATGCACCTGGTAATTCGCGTTAGCCGGATAGGATGCGACGGCAATTCCGGGGCCGATGTTTTGTTCGACCGGTTTCCGACGCAGCTTGGCGACATAAGCGGCCCCGACCTGGCGAGTGGGGTCGATGATCTTCAGGCCTTCATTGATATGCAGCTCGCGAGGCGCACCTGATTCCATATTTAAGGAGCCATCAGGGTTATAACGACGCGACCAATCCCAGAACCGATAAGTCTTTCCGGCCTTACCGGCGCGTACACGCTGAGGCTCGAGGAGAGTGACGCCTGGGCCGATCGCATGCACCACGCCCGGCTCGATCTCAAAATAGTCGCCTTCTTTCACCGGCACGAATTGAAGGTAGGGTTTGAGATCCCCATCTTTCTTGAGCAGGGCCTCGAGCTCCTCCTTCGGCACCGGCTGGCTGAAGCCCAGGTAAAGGCCGGCGCCCGGCTCGGCGTGAAGCACGAGCCACGATTCGGGTTTCCCGCACTCGCCCGGCTTCAAGGCCTCGTCGTCGTCCGTGGGATGCACCTGCAGGGAGAGAGGATCGGCGGCATTGATGAGTTTCACGAGTATATCGCAGTGCGCGCCGTATTTTTGCACGTAGCCCGGCGAGAGCATGCGATTCGGCTGCTGGTCGATCAGGTCCTTGAGCGACACATCCGCACCCACGACGACGGAAGGGAAGGCGGGATCGCAGGAGACTTCCCACGACTCGCCTATCATCGTCTTCTGCGGGTCCTTCACCCAATCCTGCTTAAAACGCCGCGCGATGTCGTATCCGCCCCAGGGCGTGCGGCTGCGCGGAGTGAACAGATCGGGGCTCAGCTTGAGAGGACGCGTAAGTTCCATAATTCATCCTGGTGGCCAGGTGAGCTTGCGCCCGCCTAGAATGTGGGCGTGGATGTAATCGACCGTCTGCTGTCCGTCGCGGCCGTTGTTGAACACCACGCGATAACCGTCGTCCTCGAGGCCGAGGTGCTTCGCGACCTTGGCGACGGCGATGAGGTATTCCCCGACCTTCTTCGGATCGGCGCTGCCGAAATCGGCGAAACGCATCCACTTGTGTTTGGGTATCACCAGCACGTGCGTCGGCGCCTGCGGGGAGATGTCGTGGAACGCGAGGACCGTGTCGTCCTCATAGGCGACGTTCGCCGGGATCTCTTTCTTCAGGATCTTGTCGAAGATGGTCGTCATGCTTTGTACTCGCTGCCGAACATATCGCGTTCGATGAGCTCGATGAGGGTGTGGATGACCTTGATATGGAGTTCCTGCACGCGATCCGCGTAGCGGCCCGCAGGCGTGCAGATATCGACGTCGGCGAGCTTGCCCAGCGCCGAATCCGCTTTGCCGGTGAGGGTCACGACCTTCATGCCGATCGCTTTCGCGGCTTCGGCCGCTTTGATGACGTTCGGGCTCTTGCCGCTGGTCGAGATGCCGACGAGCACGTCGCCGGGCCGGCCTTGCGCTTCGACGAAACGCGAGAACACGTAATCATAACCATAGTCGTTGCCCACGCAGCTGATGTGAGCGCCGTCGCTCACCGAGATCGCGCCGAGCGCCGGGCGGTTCTCGCGGTAGCGGCCGGAGAGCTCTTCCGCGAAGTGGGTCGCGTCGCACATGGAGCCGCCGTTGCCGCAGGTATACACGTGACCGCGCGCGCGGAAGCAGTCGGTGAAGAGTTTGGTGGCGGCGAGCATATTCTTCTGTGCCGCCTCGTTGGCAATCAAACTCTCGAGGGCTTGTTGCGCTTCGCGGAAGCTAGCACGGATGTGTTCGATCATAAGGCAAATCCTTAGTCTTAAATAGCGTTACCAGAAGAGGATTCTGCCATATCTGGGTCGCCCCGGCAAAGTAATTTGCCTGCCGCGCCGCACTCATGAAATACTTATTTATCCGGGTGCAGCCGAGCGAATGCCCAAGGGCGCGAGTGGCTCAATAGTTAATCTTATCGAAAGGATAGTCCATGGCCTCGTCCTTCCATATCGCGGTCGTCGATCCAGGCGCACGGGTTCCGGAGCTCGATAACTACAACCGCCTCGTCCTCCATAACCCCGAGATCCGCTTTACTTACCATTTGCCGGCGCTTTTTGGCATGAGTTCGCTGCGTTTTCTCAGCCGGAAGCCCGATGCCATCATCGTCTTCGGCTCGTCCTCGTCGGTGAACGAAGACCTCG
>JASLCY010000138.1 GCA_030151925.1 Oligoflexus sp. | reverse complement strand
TCGACCCCCGCACGACGCGCATCGTGCACGACAAACTCCGCGATTTCGCGGCCCGCGGCCATACGGTTTTCCTCTCCACGCACCTGCTCGATATGGTGGAGAAACTCTGTTCGGAAGTCTGCATCATCGACCGCGGCACCGTCCACGTCAGCGGGCCGATCGATACGATCCGTTCGCAGGTCCTGCCCGGCGGCTCGCTCGAAGAAGTCTTCCTCAAACTCACGGACGAAGCCCAGGCCGAGGCGAACCCCGCATGAGCTCCACCCCGTTATCAGCCGGCAAAACCTGGCGAATCTACCTGCGCCTTCGCGCGACGCGTTTGAAGAATATGATCCTGTCGGCTTACGGGAAAAAGAAGAAGCCCGCCAAGGGACGGATGGCCGTGGCCGGAAAATCGGCCGCCGGGACCTTCTCGTTTCTGATCTTCCTCTATCTCTCAGGCGTCATCGGTTTTTCCAGCGTGAACGCCACGAAGAGCATGATGAAGTCCTACGGCTTCTTCTTCACGACCGTCTACGCGACGACGCTCGGCTTCCAATGGCTCGTCTTCACGATCATGAACATGGTCACCCGCGAGCTCAGCCGCACGGATTCCGATATCGAATGGCTCGGGACACTGCCCGCGCCGTGGGCCGTGTTATTCACCAGCAAGGTCGTCGAACGCGGCCTGCTGACGATGTTTATGGGCATCCTCACGGTCTCCCTGGCCGCGAGCGCCTCTTTCTCGGGCCACTCCTGGCCCGTCATCGTTCCCTTGGCGCTCGCCTTCGTCATCCCGCTGCAGATCGTGGCCGGAATCTGGCAGGTGAGCTGCGAATACTTCCTTCGCCTCAAACTCTCGGCCGCGAAACTGCGCAACGTCCAGGCGACCCTCGCCTTCGTGATGATGGTCCCGCTGATCATGACCCTGTCCCCGCAGCTCTTCAACGGCGGCAACGTCTGGTTCACGCTAGCCCAAAAACTGCCGCGCGCGGCCTTTGATTTCGCCCCGCTCCTGGCCGCCCGCATCGTGACGGAAAGCGGAGCCGCGACTTTCGCCAATATCGCGCTCTTCTGGGCGCAGATCGTAGCAGGAGCCCTGCTCGGCGTCTGGGCCCTTCAGAAAGTCCTGAGAGCCGGCGCCGTGGGAGCCTCCTCGCAGGATTCGACTCGAGGCAAAAGCAAGACCGTCGCGAAGAGGGAGCGCGCAGGCTTCAACTTCCTCACTCCTATCGTTCGCCGTGAATTCACGCTCCTGGCGCGAGATCGCAACTTCCTCGCCCAGACCGTGCTGATGCCGCTCCTCATGCTCGTGGTCCAGGTCTATGCGCAGCTGCATATAAGTGATGCGCGCGTCACGGACGATTCCTCTACGACGATCACGCCCTTCGTGCTCTTTTTCTCGCTCTCTTTCCTGCTCGCGACTTCCTGTTTTCAAATCATCAATTCCGAAGGCCAATCCCTCTGGATTCTGGTCTCAGCTCCGGTCTCCCTGGAGTCGGTGTTCCGGGAAAAACTCAAGCTCTGGCAGCGTTATGCCTTGCTCGTCGCCTTAGCCGCCATAACGAGCTTCCACGCCATGGGCATCCTGCATTTCGATCACAAAACGATAGTCAGGCATATCCTGACTATCATCGGCATCTTCATCTACAGCCAGATCGCGATGTCGCTCGCGATCTTCAATTCGAATCCGCTCTCGGACGACGTGCAGAAGCGGATCAAGATCTCGGCCATGTATTTTTACATGGGCCTCGTCACCCTTTATTTCTACGGTCTCTCGGTTCATTCGAACTGGGCTTCGTTCGTCGTCACCTTCCTCATGTCGGTCTTCTCGTTCGCGATCTGGCAGGAGGCGAAGGCCTATATCCCCTTCATGCTCGATCCCATCACGGCCCCGAAATCGAAGGTCTCCCTCATGCACGGGATCTTCGCCGCCATGCTCTTCTTTATCCTGCAGGGCCTCATCCAGCTCCTGACCCTAGGGCGCCTGCTCTCGCCCGGCGCGCAGTTGCTCCTCGACTTCGCGGGAGCCGGCCTGCTTACGTTCGCCATCATGCGCGCCTACTTCTGGAAGAAACGGACCGAGAACCTCCCACGCTTCGTCGGCAGGTCCTGGCCGCTCTCCCTCGGTCTCGGCTTCGCGCTCGGCCTCCTCGGCTTCGGCATCGCCTGGATCTACCAAAAACAGATGCTGGCCCATCACTGGTTCGGGGTGGAGGCGGAAGACTTCATCAGGCCCTCGTTCAACGAGGTGTACGTATTCCTCGGCCTCCTCGCGGTGGTCGCGGCGCCGTTCGCTGAGGAATTCATATTCCGCGGCTTGATTTTCCAAGGCCTGAAGCGGAATTTCCCTATGCTTTGGGCGGCGGTCGGAAGCGCTCTGATCTTCGGCTGCGTTCACCCCGCGGCTTCTTTCGTGCCGGTCGCGCTCATGGGGCTCGCCTCGGCCCTCGTCTACGAGAAGACGAAGAACCTCACCGCCTCCATCACGCTGCACGCGGTGTACAATGCCTGCGTGATCTTCGCTCCGCTGTCTATTCCGCATCTCTACAGCTGAACTTGAAAATGAAAAACCCCACGGCCAGGTCCGGCCGTGGGGTTTTTCTATCCGTCGAGCCGAGCGTTATTGCTCGATGAACGCGCGGAGTTTTTTACTGCGCGACGGGTGACGAAGCTTGCGGAGCGCCTTCGCTTCGATCTGACGAATACGTTCACGCGTAACGTCGAAGTTCTGGCCGACTTCCTCGAGGGTGTGGTCCGACTTCTCGCCGATGCCGAAACGCATCCGGAGAACCTTCTCCTCGCGCGGGGTAAGGGTCGCGAGAGCCTTGAGTGTCTGCTCCTCGAGGCTGCCGGAGATCACCGATTCCGAAGGCGAGGACTGGGTCTTGTCTTCCAGGAAGTCGCCGATGTGGTTGTCTTCCTCTTCGCCGATCGGCGTCTCGAGCGAAATAGGCTCGATAGCGATCTTCAGGACCTTGCGCACCTTGTCGACCGACATATCCATACGAGCTGCGATCTCTTCCGGAGTCGGTTCGCGACCCATCTCCTGGACGAGGTAGCGGCTGGTGCGGATAAGCTTGTTGATCGTCTCGATCATGTGAACGGGGATACGGATCGTACGGGCCTGGTCGGCGATCGCACGCGTGATGGCCTGACGGATCCACCAGGTCGCATAGGTCGAGAACTTATAACCGCGACGGTATTCGAACTTCTCGACCGCCTTCATGAGGCCGATGTTGCCTTCCTGGATGAGGTCGAGGAACTGGAGGCCGCGGTTGGTGTATTTCTTGGCGATCGACACCACGAGGCGAAGGTTGGCTTCGACGAGCTCCTTCTTCGCCGACTCCGCAGCCTGCTGCATCGAGTGCAGGGCCTTGAAGTTCTCGGTGAGGTGAGTCGGGTCCATGTTGGATTCCGAGCGGACCTTGTCGATGGCTTCGAGCGCCGCCGAAACGTTGCGCACCACGCGTTGCCATTCGCGCTCAGTCGCCTGGCCGATAGGCGTGCCCGGAGTCTTGACCACATGGTCGATCAAGCCCTGACGGTTGGTGCTCATGCGTTTCGCATAATAATTGATGTCGTTGTCCGCTTCGCGCAGCGCGTTCGCGAAGAAGGACAGGCGATCGATCACGCCCGTAAGGAGCTTACGGTTGATGTTCAATTCACGCAGGATGTCGAAGATCTTCTGTTCCGCGGTCGCGAGCTGGTCCTTGGTCTTGGGCTTCTTCTCGACTTCCGCGAGCAGCTTCTCGTACTTGTCGTATTCCGCGAGGAAGACCTCGGTCGTCTTCTTCAGCTTGTCGGCATGCGCCTCTTCGTTCGACGAAGCCTCGTCGTCGTCGAAGCCCTTGATGAAGCCCTTCATGCGGATCTCGCCCGACACGAAGCGGCGAGCGGCGTCGATGATCGTATCGCGGCCGATCTGCAGCTTGAGGATCTGCTCGAGGATGCGGTTCTCCTCGGCCTCGATCTTCTTCGCGATGACGACTTCGCCTTCGCGCGAGAGCAGGGCTACGGAACCCATCTTGCGGAGATAGATGCGCACGGGGTCGTTGGACTTGCCGAAGTCGTCGCCGCTGGCGACGGCGCGCGGATCCTTCTTGCTCTTGACGCCTTCGGCCTCGGAGTCGCTGTCCGAATCCGTATCGGCGTCGGCTTCCATCTCGTTGTCCTCGTCGAGGACGACTTCGTCGCCGCTCGCGAAATCGAGGTCTTCGCCGAGCATGATGTCGTCATCGGCCTTCACGCTGTCGGCTTTGAGATCGTTGAAATCGTCCTGCGCCGAATCCTGCACGGAGATGCCGCGTTGCTTGAGGTCGCCGAGGATGATCTGGATGAGCTCGGGACCCGCGTCTTCATCCGACAAGGCGTTGTCGATGTCGCGGAAGGTCACGGAGCCCTTCTTCTGATAGATGCCCGCGAGCTTCACGAGGATCTTGACGCTGACTTCCTTTTTGCTGAGTTTAGGCGTCGGGACGTCGTCCTCGATATCATCGATCGCGACGGCGGTTACGCTCTCCTCTTCGAAGGTCTCGTCGTCAGCCGCGAAATCGACGTCATCGCCCTCGAACTCGTCGTCGGCGTCATCATCGTCGTCTTCGCTCACGGCTTTCGCGGCCTTCTTCGCCGCCTTGGGCGCGGGCTTTTTCTTTTCGGCTTTTTCCGGCTTCTCGGCCTTCGCCGCTTTGGTCTTCTTCGCGGAAGCCTTCTTCTCTTCTTTATCTTTTTCTTTCTCAGCCGCCGCCGCTGCGGCCGCCTTCTCTTTTTCTTTCTCTTTTTTCTTCGCCGCCGCTTCTTTCTCTTTCGCGGCTTCCGCCGCTGCTGCGGCCGCGGCCGCCTTCTCGCGCTCTTTCTCAGCGGCTAGGGCCGCCGCCGCCGCTTCCTTGGCTTTTTTCGCGGCGGCAGGAGAGGGGGCCGGCGCGGCTTTCTTAGCCTTCGCGGTGGTCGTGACCTTCTTCTTCGCCGCGGTTTTCTTTACCGCCGTTTTAGATTTCGCAGACTCTTTAGTTTTAGTGGCTGTTTTCTTTTTGGTTGTAGCCATAGATATATACATCTCCAAACGTTTGAGTGCGTTAAAACGGCAATTTGTGGGCTCAGGGCATGAGGGCTGCACGATAATCTTTAGTTATAGATATCGCTTGCAAAAATTGCAACAATGCAGTGGGGGAGGGTTATCGAGCGCTCGCTCCGGTATCAAACGGATGCTGCCTGCCTTTTTGCCGGATTTTCCAAGGTCACCAGCTCTTTTTTGATGCGGTTGATCGCCATCAGTATCTCCATCTCTTCATCACCGCTACTTTGAGCAAGGCGCTCTTTAAGTTTGGCTGCAGCATCGTCGAGCTGGCGCTTGCGAATAACCCGTAGAAGTTTGTCGAATTGGCGAGCCCGGAATTCGGTCTCGTACGCGCCTTTACTGCGCTCGAATCCCAGAATGAGATCAAGCACTTCAGGCGTAGCCCCACTCACCCAAAAAGCCTTGTTCTGCTCCGCAGGGGCGAGCTCTTTTTTAAGAGCGTTCATCATCTCCTGCGCGAACTCGAGCCACACACCATCGAGCTCGAGCTGAGTTCGAAACATATGTTCTAACTGGCTGATGTCAAGCTCACCGGGAGTGGACCAGTAGAGGTGACCGAAGAGTTCCAGCTCCGTTCCCTTCAAAGCGCTCACGGTCAAAGGCTGAGGCGCCTCCTCCTGCAGAGCGGCCAGGCGCGGGGGCGTCTTCTTCGGAGCGGGCTGCTCGCCCTGGAGGGCCTTCATCATGCCGTCGACCGCGACGCCGGTGAGTTCGGAAATGCGATTCATCAAAAAGTTCCGGGCCACCGGCTCTTTCACCGAGAGCAGCCAGGGCACGATCTCCTTGGAAATAAGGCCTGGAATGCCGAGCTCATGCGTCTCGCTGATGCGCGAGTGGATCGCGTGCTCGAGCAGGCCCTTCGCCTCGCGCATCCTTTCGCGGAAGGCTTCGGGGCCGTTGGCCTTGACGAAGCTGTCCGGGTCCTCGCCCTGCGGCAGGGTCACGACCTTGAACTCAGTCTGTGGGAACTCGAGCGCGAGCTCGACCGTACTGAGCGTCGCCTTGCGGCCGGCGCGGTCGCTGTCGAAGACGAGGTAGATCTGCGGCGTGAGCGCCGCGAGCCGCCGTAGGTGATAGGCGGTCAGGGCCGTGCCGAGGCAGGCGACGCCGCTGGTGATGCCGGATTGCGCGAGCTGGAGGACGTCCATGTAGCCTTCGCAGACCAGGGCCTGGCGCTCGCGGATGATCGTGTCCTTCGCCTTGTGCAGGCCGTAGAGGACGCGGGATTTATCGAAGATCTGCGTGTTCGCGCTGTTTTTATACTTCGGGAGGTCGTCGCCGAACGAACGGCCGCCGAAGGCTATCACGCGGCCGACATGATCGGTGATCGGTATCATGAGCCGGTTGATGAAGAAATCGTAGGCCCTCTGATCGTGCTGGGAAGCGTTCGCCACCGACGCGGAGATCAGGTCTTTGACCGCGAAGCCTTTGCGCAGCATATAGTTCACGAGAGCGGTCGGATCGGACGTCGAAATCCCGAAACCGTTCGCCTCGGCGAATTCGGGCGTGAAGCCGCGGCTGGCGATGTAGTCGCGCGCCTTGCCGCTCACCGGGCGCAGGAGCTGCTCGCGGAAATAGCGCGCGGCCTCCGCCGTGACCTTGTAGAGCTGGGCTTCCGCGAGGCGCGCGGATTTATCGAAGTTCTGCTTCTCGAGCTCGGGGACTTCGACCGAGTATTTTTCGGCGAGGAATTTCAGCGTCTCGACGAAACCGAGGCCCTCGGTCTGCCGGATATAATCGATCGCGTCGCCGTGGGCGCGGCAGCCGTAGCAGTAATAGTGATCGAAGTAGACGTTGAAGCTGGGGGAGCGCTCTTCATGGAACGGGCAGAGGCCGAGGTGCCTTCCGCCGTGCGGCCTGAGCTCGACTTTCTCGCCGATCAGGTCCGGCAGGGATATGCGCTGGAGGATACGGCGTTTGGCTTCTTCAGCAGACATAGGTCCCCCTTGAGATGCGAGGGACCGATTCACTGCATGCTGTTGCCGGCCTGAGGTTGGGTCAATGACTTCTTCTTGAGGAAACGGCTGGCAACGCGGTCCCCGAAGCGACAAAGATTACCAGTGTTTGCGAATAAAGAATAGGCAGCCACTTTGGAGCCTTCACGCGTCACCACGAGGGCCACGTAGGGACTGGTTGGCGTCTTTTGATTCTGGCAAACGTTGCGCGGGTCACCCTCGGCATCGACGTCGAAGTCCTTGCGAGTCGCGACAATGAATACGCCCGGTTTGAGTTCCGAGACTTCATACCCGGCACCGAGCTTCTCTTTGTATTCCTTCGCCAGGTCTTCCGCCGGGATCTGGGTCTTGTCCTTGTAAAAGCTCACGCCGAAGTAGGGGATGACGGTCTTGCTGTCGCGATCGAGCAGGTAATAGATCTTCAGCCCCTCGAGGACCGAGCCGATCTTCCGATCGAAGAAGCAGTAGGAGCTCGGCAGGAAGCTGAGGTACGTGTTCGACTTCTCGTCATAGACGATCTCGCCGAAATCCCTGGTCACGAAGGAAGCGGGTTTCTTCGCGCCCTGCGGGTAGTTGATCGCCTTGAGGAAGGCCTCGCGCGAGACGTTCCGGAGCGGGTTGTAATAGAGCGGATCGTTGCCGAAGAGCGTGTGCTCGGGTTTGCCGTCCTCGAACATGGTCTTATAGAGCGGCGCGCAGGAGAAGTTGCCGAAGTTCTCGCCCATGTATTGCGCGGACGGGGTGTCGTCCTCCTCGTGCTCCTTCATCACCGTGGGCTCGTTCATGCCGACGCCGGCGAAGTAGGCCTTATCTTCTTTCAAAGCCAGGGACACCGCGGCTTTCGGGTTGAACGAGAACTTGCGGTACTCGTTCCCGCATTCCTTGAGGCCGGCCTTGAGCTGCTCGGGCTGGTCTTTGTAACCCATCGTCATCTGCTTCTTGCATTCGACGAGGACCGAGGCCGCCGGATACCTGTCCTTGCAGGCGGCCAGGGCGATTTTCTGCTTCTTTTCGAGTTTGGGGTTTTGGGCCGCGTTCTTATATTTCTTAATGACCGCAGCAAGGCACTCCTGGTAATCTTCGCGCTCTTGACTGGCTTTCTGGGGCGGCTGTACGGTTTTAAGCTGCTGTTTCTCTGCCAATGCGGCATTGCTTGCTCCCAAAGCCAGGAGAAGCGCGGGGACTGTCACTAAGCTGAATGAAATATTATGTTTCATAATTCAATAGGTTAAAGAAAGAGTCCCCGTTTGCATAGAGGCTTTTTCGTGTCCCACGGATTTTTTGCTCCAGAGAGGTTACCCCATGGCATCTTTCGATATCGCAAGCGAAGTCGATCTCCAGGAAGTGGACAATGCTGTTAACCAAGTCGCCAAGGAAGTGGAGAGCCGCTTCGATTTTCGCGGCGGGAAATCCTCCGTCGAACTCGATAAGTCGGAAAAATTGATCAAGATCGTGGCGGACGACGAGTTGAAGCTGCGTTCCATCCATCAGTTGATCGAACAGAAATTCGTGAAGCGCGGCCTCGACCTCCGCTGGATCGAGTATGGCAAAGAAGAGACTGCTGGTGGTAATCTTATACGTCAAAAGGTAACTCTTAAAAACGGCGTGACCAAAGAAGAAGCTAAGAAGATCACGAAAGCCATCAAGGACTCAGGCCTGAAAGTCACTTCGGCCATCCAAGACGATCAGGTGCGCGTCACCGGCAAGAAGATCGATGATCTCCAGGCCGTCATCCAAATGCTGAGAGGGACGTCCGATATCGGCATTCCCCTGCAATTCATCAATATGCGGAGCTAATCCATGGGTTTTAAGTGCGGTATCGTCGGTCTTCCCAACGTCGGTAAATCGACTATCTTCAACGCTTTGACATCCGCAGGAGCGGCTTCGGCGAACTATCCCTTCTGCACGATCGATCCCAACGTCGGCCGCGTGGACGTTCCGGATCCCCGCTTGCAGGTCCTCGACACCTTCGTCAAAGCGCAGCGCATCGTGCCGGCGTCGATGGAATTCGTCGACATCGCCGGCCTCGTCAAAGGCGCTTCGAACGGCGAGGGCCTCGGCAACCAATTCCTCGGCCACATCCGTTCCACCGATGCGATCGCGCACGTGGTCCGCTGCTTCGATAGCGGCGACATCACGCACGTCGAGGGCAGCGTGGATCCGCTCCGCGATATCGAGATCATCAACACCGAGCTGGTCCTCGCCGATATGGGCACCGTGGAGAACGCGGTGAACCGCTACTCGAAGCTCGCGAAGGCGGGCAAGAAGGAGGTCGCGATGATCTCCACCATGCTCGAGGCCCTGCAGAAGCAGCTCAACGAGCTCAAGCCCGCGCGCACTTTCCCGCTCGACGATTACGTCGGCGACGAGCCCGCGGTGAGGAAGGCCTACGAAGAGCTGCACCTCATCACGGCGAAGTCCGTGCTCTTCGTCTGCAACGTCGACGAATCGATGGCCGACGGTTCGACCGATAACGAATTCACCCTCAAGGTGAAGGAGTTCGCGACCAAGGAAGGCGCTCAATCCGTGGTGATCTGCGGCAAGATCGAAGAGGAGCTGAGCCAGCTCGATCCCGCCGACCGCGATGAGATGATCAAGGACATGGGCATGAAGGAGCCCGGCCTCGACCGCATGATCCGCAAGGGTTATGAGCTCCTCGGACTCATGACCTACTTCACCGCCGGCGAGAAGGAGATCCGCGCCTGGACCATCCACAAGGGCGATAAGGCCCCGGCGGCGGCGGGCGTGATCCACTCCGACTTCGAACGCGGCTTCATCTGCGCCGACGTCTTCACGATCGCCGATCTCCAGAAGGTCGGCGCGCGCAGCAAACTCAAGGAAAACGGCCTCCTTCGCCAGGAAGGCCGCGAGTATGTGGTGAAGGACGGCGACGTCATGGAATTCCGCTTCAACGTATGACCTACCTGTTCCAGCGTGGGCATGTGCCAGGGCCGGCTCCGACGGAGTTCGGCCTTCGTTCGTCTCCGCATCCCGAATTCGGGACCCTGTTCGTGAGCTGCCAGCCCTGGTGGGCGCCGATGGGCCTGCCGGCGACCGGGCGCGGATTGCTTCTCAGCCACCAGACCTGGCTGAAGGGCGAGTGGTGCGATGGCCCTATCGTTCGCTGGGAAGCGGGCGAGATCACCGATATCGTGTTGCCCGGCGGGCCGCTCGAGGTGGAATTGGGGCCGCCCGGACCAGCGCTGGGGGATCTCGAGGCCTGGCTCGCGGAAGAACGGTTTTTCGCCTTGAAACAAAGCCTCGCGCACGGTCTCCGGCTGCGCGCCGGCGGAGGGCTCCACGACGGCGTCGAGCTCCGCGCGGAGGCCTTCACGCTCGACACTCTGCTCAGCCTTCTGCTCGTGCGGTTCGCGAACCCGCAGCATCAATGCTTTTTCAATGCGCCGGACCAGGCCTGGCGGCGCCTCGCGCAGAACCTCAACATCGCGCTCGTGCGTTCGGGCGACCGGCCGCGCGCAAGTATTCCGCTGATCGAGGACTGGGGCTCACGCGAAACGGTGCGTGAGCTGCTTCGGTGGCAGAAAAGTAAAAGCCCTTTTATTCCGCAGCATCTTTGGGACCGGCTTTCGGCCTGGTGAGGAACGCGTCGAGTTTTTCCTGATGGGCGTCCTGCATCCACAGGCTTTCGAAGCGGTCGAGCTCCGCCTGTTGCCGCGCGGAGTCGAATCCTCCCGCGTGAAGCATGGCTTTCTGAGCCTCTATGCCATGGAAGGGCAGGGTTTCAAGATGCCGTGCGAAGCCTTCCGCCAGCTCGTCGAGCGCCTCGGGCGTCGCGACGACTTCATGCAAGAGCCCTGCGGCCAACGCGTCCTGCGCGCCGACATGCTGAGATCGGAGAAGCCAGTTCATGGCGCGCGAGACGCCGACGAGTTGGGTCAGGCGAGCGGCGCTGCCATAAGCGGTGGCCAGGCCGAGTTCCAGTTGTTTGTAGTGAAAAACCGTGCGCGACGTGGCAAAACGCAGGTCGGCGGCGAGGGAGAATTCGATGCCGCCGCCGATCACGAGACCGTCGATCAGCGCGAGAACCGGGATAGGCAAGTGATACAGAGCCTCACACACTTTCGCCATAGTCTCGGCGTAGCGACGGCCCTCGCGGGGATCTTTAAGCAGGCTTAATTCTTTGAGGTCGCCGCCCGCGATCCAGATCGGACTCTCGTCGGCCGGATGGGGCTTGGTTTTTACGACTAGAAGCCGAGGCGCGGGCCGGGCGGCCGCCGCTGCCTGCGCCTCGGCGAAACTACGGGCGAGCTGCTCCGTTTTTTCCCAGAGTTCCTGCGCTAGGATAGTACCTAGGGCGTTGCGACGATCGGGCCGGTTGATTTGCCAGACGAGGACAGAATTGTGTATTTCCGCGTGAATATGCATATTTCCCTTCCCGATTTCCTGCCCGCAATGCTAGATACATACTGGCAAAAGTCTTGCAATTTTGCCTTATTATGATTTTCTCATTCACGATGCGGATATAGCCTTGAATAACATCCCAGAGCGCCCCGTCCTCGATCGAACGAAATTCCCGAACCTCGTTATAGTGGGAGCCACGGCCAGCGGCAAGACTTCGGTCGCGTACCAGCTCGCGAAGATCCTCGGCTTCGGCTTCATCGACGTCGACCAGCGCATCACCGAGCGCACCGGCCGCAGCATCCCGGAGATCTTCGAGCGGGAAGGCATCACGCGGTTCCGCGAGATCGAGAGCGAAGCGCTGGAGAGCCTCGCCGGGATACTCAACCACGTGATCGTCGCCGGCGCCGGCGCGATCGAGACCCCGCGCAACTGGGAGCTCCTCAGGCAGCTGGGGCCTTCCATCTGGCTCGCGACGCCGATCTCCGAAATCGTGCATCGCCTCATCAAGTTCCCGGACGAGCTCGCCAAGCGTCCCTTCCTGGCCGAAGCGCTCGACATCCCGAGCATCCGCGAGCGGGAGGCCTTCCTCGCCGCGCGCCTGCAGGAGCTCGAGGACCGGCGGATCGAGAAGTACAGCCAGGCCGATTACCGGGTGACGATCGGTTTCGCCACGGCGGAGACCTGCGCCCTGTTTATTAAGGAACTCCTCATCGAGGGTGAAGTATCCTCGCGGCCGTAGGGTTTCGGTGAAAGTTCGCGTTTCCTCAAACCACTCGGCAAAAGCTACCTCATGTAATAGTCGTCAAAGTGCCGAAGAATAGAAGAGTACGGTCGCATACCGTCTTCAGCGGCAGCCCCGATACAGGCCGGAGAACCAGTTCCCTATATGCAAAGAGTGATGCTTTCCATCGACCGTCGACGACTCCTGAGGACCTTGAGGTTCCTTCGGCAGTTCTCACCTTCCTGGATCCTCGGGATGCTGGTGCTCGCGTTCATTTCGGCGAGCGCCCTGTCCCTGCTTTGCTCGCAGCTGTTCCTCCCGGTCGCTCACGTCAAGAAGCCCTCGACCTCGCACTCGACGGCCGAGGTCGTGAAGATCGACCGCCATCCCCTCGATAAAAACACGCAGACCGC
>JASLCY010000137.1 GCA_030151925.1 Oligoflexus sp. | reverse complement strand
GCTCTTCGCCGCGATGCGCGAGATGCCCTTTCCCGAGAGCACCACCAAGATCCTCGCCGAGAAGTGGTACCTCGAGCCCTTCCTCCAGCACACGATAGGCGAGCTGCATTTCGGGCAGAAAATGCGGGTGCTCATGGCGCTCGCCACGCTCCACGATCCGGGGCTCATCCTGCTCGACGACCCATTCCAGGGTTTGGATCCTAAGGAAATGCATAGTACAATCGATGTCTTGGGGCGTGAATTCTCGCGCAGCAGCATCGTGCTGACGACCAATAAGGTCGAATGCCTGCCGACGTGGATCAATCGCGTCATGGTGCTGCAGAATGGGGTGATAGCGATCGATCAGCCTTTTACGGGCCTCGCGCCTCTCCTCGGGACACTCAGCGAGCTGTGGAAGGAACCGCGTGGTCACGATACAAAAAGCCTGGAAACTGTTTCTACATGAAGGACGGATCCTTCTCCGCCAGCCCAAAGCTTACGGCATCCTCGCCGCGCATCTTTTCTTCGTGAACATGCTCACGTTCTTCTCGACCAAGTTCTTCGAGACCTCCAACTCGTCCCTGCTCCCGCTCTTCCTCTGCATACCCGCGGTCGGCAGTTTGGTTTATCCGCTCCTCACGATGAGCCAATGGGCGAAACCCAGGACGCTGGCCGCCCTGCCCTGGTTCTTCAGTTTCCCGCTCCCGACCTGGTCCGTGGTGCTGGCCCGCTTCGCGCTCGCCTGCTCCTGGGCGTGGATCGCCCTGCTCACGACCGCGCCTTTGGCCTTCACCCTCAATTATCTCGGGACGCCCGACTGGGGCGCGGTCGTCGCCGGCTTCATCCTGCTCGGTTTCATGTGCGCGATGCAGACCGCCTGGGGTTCCCTGGCTTCGGTCCTGGCTCCGCACCAGCTCGCGGCCTATGTCCTGGCCGCGGCCGGCAATCTGCTGATGATGGGGCTCGGCACTCACCTGCTCTACGACAACATCCCGAGCTTTCTCCCGCTCACCTGGAACGACAGGCTCAGTCCGCTCGGCATTCCTTATCACCTGGTGGCCGGCTTTCGCGGAGTGCTCGATCTTCGCGACATCATGTATTTCATGGCCTGGACTCTGGTGTGCCTGTATTTGAGCCAGGACATCCTGCATTTTCGCAGGAAGCAGCGTTCGCCCGGGCGGGCGACCGTCTTCGGCAAACTCGCGATGGCCGCGGGCGCTTTGATCGTCATACTGCTCGCGCGCGACGTCCACGTCCGCTGGGATTTGACGGAAGAGAAACTCTACACCCTCTCCGGCGGGACCAAGGACATCATCCGCCGCCTCGAGCGGCCGATCCGCGCGGATTTCTATTTCACGCGCAGCAACATGCCGGCGACCCACAAGAACTACGGCCAGCGCATCGAGGAGCTGCTCCGGGAATACGTGTCGACGGCTCCCGGGAAGTTCCGCCTGCACCTTATCGATCCGGCCCAGGATTCCGAGGAGGAGGTCCAGGCCCGAGTCGCCGGCATGCACCCGATGGTCGGCGCGGACGGCGATAACGCTTATCTGGGCCTCGCCTTGCGGCAGGGCGACCACACGCTGTCGATCCCGCTCTTCAATATCCAGACCGAAGCGCAGCTCGAGTATGAGCTCACCGAGACGATAGTCCGTCTCGTGCAGGAGGCGAAACCGAGCCTCGGCGTGATGTCCGAGCTGCCTCTGGTCGGCGACGATCTCGGCGAGAACGCGGTTCTGCGCAACGACTGGGCCTTCATCTCGGCGCTCAGGAGCCTTTATCAGATCGTGCCCCTGGCGGTGCAGACCGACAGCATCCCGGATTCCGTCCAAACGCTCATCCTCGTGCATCCCATCGGGCTCGACGAACGAACGCTCTACGCGATCGACCAGTTCCTCATGCGCGGCGGCAAGCTCCTCCTCTTCCTCGACGCTTTCTGCCGGCTGGAGATCAACTTCCCGCAGACGGCGAACCGGAACAGCTTCGCTTCGGAATTCACCCGCCTGCTCGATCACTGGGGCCTGGTCTTCCACACCGATACGATAGTCGGCGACGCCTCGCGCGCGTCGCACGTCCAGGTCGCGCAGACGAGTTACGATTATCCCTTCCAGATGCAGCTCGGCCCGAACGATATGAACCTCGACCTTTCGATCAGCAAGAACCTGCAGAAGGTTTACGTGCAGGAGGCCGGTTGGTTCGAAGTCAAGCCGGACGCGCCTTATCAATTCGTGCCCCTGATGTCTTCCAGCGAGAAGAGCGGCCTCGTCAAGACCGAGCTGACCGAATACATGGCCCCGCAGCAGCTCGCGGAGCAGCTTAAGCCCGACGGGCAGAGACGGACGATCGCCGGCCTGCTGCGCGGCAAATTCAAATCGGCGTTCCAGGCTTCGTTCGGCAACTTCCTCGATTTCAAGGAGAAGGCCAAGGAAGAAGGCTCGATCGTGCTGGTGGGCGACGTCGATTTCCTCTCCGACTCCTTCACGGTCGATAAGGTCCAGTCGCTGGGGCAGATGGTTTATAAGCCCCGGAGCGACAACATCAGCTTCATCATGAACTCGCTGGAATTCATCAACGGGCATCAGGACCTGATCGCCATCCGCAGCCGCAAGCACGTCGACCGCAGCCTGTATCACCTGATCGATCTCGAGCGGGATGCCGAGGACAGGTATCAGGGTCAGGATTCGTCACTCGCGACGCGTTTATCGGATATCCAGGAGAAACTCGGGCAATGGGAGGTCCAGCAGAATAACGAGCCGGGCCAGGTGGTGAGCAAGGAGCAATTGACGATGATCCAGGATCTCCGCGAGGAGGAAGCGCGTATCCGGCGCGAAAGACGGCTCCTGCGCGAGGCGATCGATCGGCCGGTCAATCACCTGAAACAGAACCTTTATCTTCTCCACATCGTCTTCGAACCGCTCTGTATGCTTCTCGGACTGTTGTGGGTCTGGCACGAGAGAAGGCCGCCGTCATTCAATCGGACGTAAGTTCCTGACGGCCATCGAATCGCCGTTCTCGCCATGGATGAGGTAACCTTCCACTTCGTATGAATCCGCGGGCGACTCGTGAAGCGTATCGATCAAGGGCGGCGTGAGGAGGAGGGTCAACTGGCCCTTCGTATCGTCCTGCAGCAGAGCCGTACGTTCGTTTTCATTCAAGCTCTCCCGATCGATCACACCGAGATAAATCGCGTCTTCGGCAGATTTATCGACGCAGCGTTCGACGCTCCGGATATAACGCTGATCGCCGGGGCAGGCCCGAGGCTGAGCGTAAAGGGGCGAAGCGGGAATCAAGAGAAAGAAGAGCAGGAGATGGGTCTTGGTTTTCATGCTGAACTCCTTCCGCGTGGGAAACGAGACACACCGAGTGTAAAGCAAGTTCCACTCCAAGTCTGAAGCGGAAAATCGACTTAGTCGAATCTTCCGCAATCCTACGATTCGATGTAGCAATTTGGTGTCTCATGCTCCGTAGGCTCAGCCCAACAGTCAAGATAAGACTTGAGAATGACGAACTTTTTGCCTGGCATGTTTTGTGAATTGAAGAGAGGAGATGGGCCCGCATCGGGCCCTCTCATGCAAGGAGTACGTTATGAACTGGGACCAAATCGAAGGCCAATGGAAAGACCTTAAAGGCCAGATCCGCTCGAAATGGGCGAAACTTACGGATGACGACTACGAACTGATCGGCGGTAAAAAAGATCGTCTCGTAGGTAAATTGCAAGAACGTTACGGCCTTGCCAAAGACAAAGCCGAACTCGAACTCGACGATTACATCAACGGCTTGAACAGCGACAAAAGTCGCCTCAGCTAATCTCATCGTCGGGCCTTAACAGGCAAAAGCCCCGTTCACTCCTGGTGGACGGGGCTCTTTCTTTTCAACGGGATCTCAGCTCGCGCCGTTGGGGAAAAACCGGTTGGGATCGATGTTCAGGCGTTCCTCGAGATCGATTGAATCGTCCTTCGGCTCGCCGTTCTTGAGCTCGTCGGTCGGTTCGACCTTCAGGAGCTGATCGAGGCGAAGGATGCGGCCGTCCTTCATCTTCAGGAATTCCTCGCTTTGTTTGGTCGTATAGACGTCGGCGATGAAACCGCGCATGGTCTTCGTCGAGAAGTCACGATCCTTATACTCGATGACGACGTGCATCTGATCGCTGGAATAATGCTCGATATCGTCGACGAGGTCCGTATCGATGGGTACGTAAGGCTTGGCTAGAAAATCTTTTTCGCCCTGTGTCGAGGCCATACACTATCTCCCTAGGCTGGATAACGAGAAAAGTCGCGCGGAACCGCTCGTGGGTTCCGCGCGACCATGAATAAGGAATTACATGTTTTCTGGATGGATCACAATGTCCACGCGACGGTTCTGAGCCCGGCCCGCTTCGGTTTTATTCGAAGCCAGCGGTTTTTGGTAACCATATCCTACGGCCGAGAAGCTCGCTCCCGAGGTTTGACCGGAGTTGGATTCGAAGTACGATTTCACGGAATCCGCGCGAGCCTGGGAAACTTTCTCGTTCAGGGCCTTGCCGCCTTTGGAGTCGGTGTGGCCTTCCACGGTCACCTGCGATTTAGGGAATTCGGCGATGACTTGCTGGACTTTGGACAGGATAGGGAAATCGCTGCCTTTCAGATCCGCCTTAGCCGTGGCGAATTCGAGCTTGCGCAGGCGGATGACGAGGTCGTTGCCCTGGCGGTAGACTTCAGCTTCGTTCGGAGCGAACATCGCCCGAGCCTGAGCGTATTTCTGGTCGATCGCCTCTTTGCTGGCGAGTTCGCCCTGAGCCGTGGAGGCAGCGGCTTTTTGCTGATCGAGAGCCGACTGGGTTTGAGCTAGCTCGGCTTGTTTGGCTTCGACGGCTTTCTGTTGCGACTCGAGCGCGAGAGCCGCTTCCTCAGCCGAAGTCTTTTCATCGGTGTGGGCCATACCCGTGATTTCTTTCACGTGATTCGCGTCGGCCATGGCCTTGTCGGAGAGCACCTTGATCTGAGCGGTATCATGGCGGTTGGCGATGATATAGGCCTCGGCATCCTTATAGCTCTTCTCGGCGATGGCGAGCGTACGAGGAGCGTCTTTCTTCGCGCCGCTGCGGACCGCGTCGTTGATCTTAGCCTGTACGGGAGCGAGGTTGTTGCGGCGGATCGCTTCGAGCTCACGATCGAGGTAAGCGGTCTGCAGCTTGAGGCGATTTTTCTCGGCATCCTTGAGGTCGCCTTTTTCGATCTCTTCGGTCACGTCCTTCAACTGCTTGTCGTTCTTACGGAACTTCACGCCGATGTCGTCGTCCTTGTCGGCGCCTTCCTTGACCGCCAGCGCACGGGCCGCGAAGACCTCAGACATCGCGTCGTTGCTGGTCTTCGCTACAGTTTGAGCGTTCTTCAGCCAAGCACGGCCTTGACCGACGTCCTCGAGGATGTCTTTCGCATCGTCCTGGCTCTTCAGCTCGTCCTGCGCTTTCGTCAGGGACTTACGAGCTTCTTCATAACTCTTCGGAGCCATCACCTCGACCTGGTTGGCTTTCGCCTGATCGAGGTCGGCCGAGAGCTTGTTGATCTCGTCGGCCGGGTTCGTGCCTACCGGATAAGTCTCCGGAGGAGGCGTATGGCTGCAAGCGGCGGCGATAGTAAGGATAGTGCTAAGGATCGATAGATTGATGATTCTCACTGGCTCTCTCCACTGTGCACGGACCTCGAAGGTCGTGGAATATTGAAGGATACATTCGCAAAATGCTGAAGATCTCAGGTCGATATGAGCCTTCTCGGGCTCACATGAAAGATGTCATAAGTCTCAAAGCGAATGAAATAGGGAATTAAGTTTCCGTACCTCACAACCTTCACCCATGCCTTTGGACGCCTCTCAAATACCGCTGCAAAGTTCAGGGGATAGACGCCCCAAAATCCGCGTTTTCAGCCGCCGCCAAGAATTTTTGCGAAAGAAAAGCGCTGGTGGAAGGGAGCGGCATGGGTCTAAGCTCTCACACAGAACGGAGGGATTTTACGTGAAAAAACGAGACGTCGATGTTCTAGTCCTCGGAGCGGGTTCGGCCGGCCTCAGCGCCGTGAAGATACTTAGGGAAACTACCGATAACTTTCTGCTCGTGGATCGCGGGCCGCTCGGCACCACATGCAGCCGCGTCGGCTGCATGCCGTCCAAGGCCCTCATTGAACTGGCGAACCAATACCATAGCCACGTTAAACTTCAGCAAGCCGGGTTGTGGCGAGGCGACGGCAGCCTGCTCCTGCCGAACATCCTCAAGGAGATGCGCCGCCTCAGGAATTGTTTCGTGGGCCAGATACTCGAGACCATCGAAGGGCTCGGCGAGCGTTTCCTCGAAGGCGAGGCGAAATTCCTGGACGCCCATCGCGTGGCGGTCGGCGACAGCTGGGAGATAACGGCGAAAAAGATCGTGCTCGCGACCGGCAGCCATCCCAATATTCCCAAGGAATGGCGGAGCCTCGGCGCGAAACTGGTGACCACCGATGATTTTTTCGAGCTCGAGGATTGGCCTAACCGCATCGGCGTGATCGGACTCGGTCCCTTGGGCATCGAGCTGGGCCAGGCGATGGCGCGCCTCGGCCGCAAGGTCTTCGCCTATGGCCTCGATCCCACCATCGCGGGTTTGAAAGATCCGGAGCTCACCGGCATCGCCGCCGATATCCTGCGCCGGGACATGTCCGTTCACGTCGGGGAAGAGGTGAAACTCAAATCCCATCCGAAGCGCGACAGCGTCCTGATCGAGCATGCCCGCCACGAGACCGAGGTCGATCTCGTGCTCTGCGCCGTAGGCCGTACTCCGAACCTCGAAGGCCTCGATATCGAGAAGGCCGGCCTGCGACTGGACGAGAAGAAAAAGCCCCGCTTCGACCGCTCGACCATGGCGGCCGAAGGCGCGCCGCATATCTTCCTGGCGGGCGATTTCACCGCCGCGCATCCCATCCTCCATGAAGCGACCGACGACGGACAGATCGCCGGTTACAACGCAGCGCAAAAGCAGGCGGAGCGTTTCCAGCGCCGCACCCCGCTCACCATCTGTTTTACGACGCCGAATATCGCCAGCGTGGGCGAGATCCCGAAACCCGAGGACAAGGCGCTGTGCGGCACCGTCTATTTCAAGCATCAGGGTCGCTCGGTTCTGAAACACGAGAATCAAGGCTGCTTGCACCTCTACGCCGAGCCTAAGGACGGCCGCCTGCTCGGTGCGGAGATGATGGCGACGGACGGCGAGCACCTCGCGCACGTCCTCAGCTGGGCTATCGCCTCCGGCCTCACGGCGAAAGAAGCGCTGAGCCGTCCCTTCTATCATCCGACGGTCGAGGAATCGCTGCGCACGGCCCTGAAGAAGATCGAGGCGGCAAGAAACGGGGAAACGGAGCATCGGGAACCCGAGCTCCAGAGACAGGATTGATCAATGCAGGGTTCGCATCGCCGCGGCATGGCTGGTGCGAGCCAAAGACTTCAAGAGGAGCGGGACGTCGATCGGTTTGGTGAGATAAGCGCTGCATCCCACCGCGAGGCAATGGTCCTTCTCCTCTTTCATCGCATGCGCCGTCAGGGCGATGATAGGACCGCCGTAACCTTCCGCCCTTAAACGCTCGGTGGCCTGATAACCGTCGAGCACCGGCATCTGGATATCCATCAGGACCGCATCGTAGTCGTGAGCGCGCTGGACCGCGTCGAGGCCGTTCTCGACGTCGGCGACGATCACGCCC
>JASLCY010000131.1 GCA_030151925.1 Oligoflexus sp. | reverse complement strand
TTCATTTCATCGGCACGCTGGGCGTTCTGGCCTGCGCCGCGCTCGGCTTTATCCGTTCGCCTTATTGGTGGGCGCTGATGCCGCTGGCCGGTTATGCCTTCGCCTGGACCAGCCACTTCTTTGTGGAGAAGAACAGGCCCGCCACGTTCCGCCATCCGTGGTTATCGCTTATCGGCGATTTTCACATGTTTGGTTTGATGCTGACCGGCCGTCTGGCTCCGGAACTCAAGAAACATAATATCGGATCGTCCCACGGGCTGGATTGAGCCCCACCTTTGCAAATCTTTTTCATCTTATCGGATCTCAGGGCCGGAGATATGTCGCAATTCTCAGGTTTCTTGGGGAAAAATCCGCACAGACGTCGCTACGGCGAAAAAATTTTTCAGCAACATCAAGGGCTAGAGACTGATTTCCATTCTCGTGAAGAATTCATGAGAGCTTGGCACAAGCCGTGCAATGACACAGACACGTTCAAACAAACGTTGGAAATTGATCATCACCTCGTATTTTTGTTGGAAAGGTCCGTCTCATGCAGTTCAGGAATTTTCTAGTTCCCGCGATCTTCGCGGCCTCCGCTCCTTTGTTTTTGTCGACGATAGCTCGAGCCGACGATCAGCCCGATCTGAATCAGATCTATATTAAGAGCATCAACGCGATCGGCAGCGGTTGCAGCGATGCTTCGACCTATTCGATAAACCTCTCGCCGGACAGAAGAGCCTTCACGCTCGCCTTCTCGGAATTCGTGGCTGAGATCGGTCCCGGCCTCCCTCTTTCCGAAGCACGCAAGAACTGTTCGATCACCCTGACCCTGAACATCCCAGCGGGCTTCCAATACAGCATCGGTTCCTTCAACTACCGCGGTTTCATGGATCTCGGCGATAAAGTCCGCGCCGACCACACCACCGAATACTTCTTCCAAGGCACGGGCGAGACGGGCCGCTTCCAGGCGACCGCCACGGGCCCTCTCACCAAAGACTTCGTCTACACCGATAAAGTCGGCCTGAGCTCGGTTTACATCCCGGATACCTGGTCGCCCTGTAACGTGGATCGCGCGTTGACCATCAACCCTTCGATCCGTCTCACGAAGCTCTCGGGCGCCGCGGCCGACGTCCAAGGCCTCATCACGAACGATACGGTCGACGGCGAGCTCACTCAGCTGTTCGGTCTCGTCTATCGTAAGTGCGGTCAGACGCCGCCGACTCCGACTCCCGATCCGCAGCCTGATCCCATGCCCACTCCTATCGATCTGACCGTTGGCCAAGAGTATAACCTCGTCTCTGTCAATAGCGGCCTCTGCCTCGACGTCCTCGATCACGGCCTGGGCAATGGCGTGCCTCTGCAACAATGGGCTTGTACCGGCGAACCTCACCAAAAATTCCGCCTCGTCACCAACCCGGACGCGCGTTACTCGCTCGTCGCCGTTCAATCGGGCAAGACCATCAGCGTGGACAGCTCGCTCCAGGATAACGGCGCCGCCGTCATCCAGTGGGACGCGCAGAACGCGGATAACCAGAAACTCATCTTCGAGAAGAGCACCGACGGTTCTTATCTCGTGCGTTTCCGCCACAGCAACAAATGCCTCGACGTGAGCGACGTGAGCCTCGTCAACGGCGCGCGCGTCCATCAATGGGAATGCCTCAACGGAGCTAACCAGAAATGGTACATCCGCAAGGCTCAAGAGCCTCTCGTACCGGGCGCGATCTATCAGATCAAACCCCGTAACACCGGCAAATGCCTCGACGTGTTCGATCACGGCCTCGACAACGGCGTTCGCCTTCAACAGTGGTCTTGCACCGGCGAACCTCACCAAAAATTCCGCCTGATCCACCGCGGCGGAGGCGTCTACGCTCTCCAGGGTCTGCAATCGGGTCGCTTCGTTTCGGTTGAGGCCGCTTCGGCTGCGAACGGCGCGAACATCATCCAGTGGGATGATCAGAACGCTCCTCAGCAGAACCTTACGCTCATCCCTTCGGGCAACGGCAGCTACGCGGTTCGTTTCAACCACGACAGCAAATGCCTCGACCTCGACAGCGGCTCGGCGGCGGATGGCGCTCGCGTTCAACAGTGGGACTGCCAGATCAATAATTCTAACCAAGACTGGATCTTCAATAGACAATAATTGAAGCCCAGCGATTGTTTCGATCGGATAACTTCATGAACCCGTCTGGACGCCCGTCCAGGCGGGTTTCTTTTCGCCCTAAGATATTTTTCGCGCCACGCGAACTTTCGGGCCCCTCCGGTGCTTTTCCTTATGAGGCTTCATGGTGAAGCTCTCGGTCAGGAGAAGGCTTATGAACTATCTCATGTTCTTTTTCGTCATCCAGATCCTCGCCCTCCACGTGATGGCGGTCGCCCGCGACTACGCAGCGCAGGACGCCGCCTTGAATCGGATGGGCGTGAAAAGGGTCCCCGAGCGGCCTTATCTGGTGAGGCATAGACCCCAGCGAAAAGTGGGTTAGGGCTTCGTTCGGTCTAAAAGGCGTGGAAAGAAGTCTGTAACAGTTTGTTTTCATGGATGAAAAAAACTTAAGAAAAAAATGAACAAGAGCCAGGGAGCGGTGATTTATAAGAGAGGGAATCGAGACATGAAAGGCCGTCATGGAATCCGACGAGGCGCTGTACCGCCACATACGCAAGGGATCTTCTGAAGCCTTTCAAAAGGTCTACGAGAAGTACGAGCGGCCTCTTTACGCGTACATCCTGCGGCAGCTCAATCAACGGCAGGAAGCCGAAGAAGTCTTTCAAGAAACGATGCTCGCGATATTCAAAGGGCCCGAGCTGAAGGCGCTCGAGAACGGCCTCGGTCCCTGGCTCTTTAAGGTCGCCCATCACAAGTGCTTGAACCAACTGCGCTCGCGGCGTCGCGAATCCCTCGCGCTGGTCTCTTACCAACACGAAGACAAAAACCCGGAAGCCGAGTCCGAACCGACGCCGGAGGACCTTAAGCGCCTTGATTCTACGGCGCAGAACCTTCATGAGCCGCTGCGGCAGGTGTATCAGCTCAGGCGTGAGGGCAAGAGTTACGAAGAGATGTCTGAAATCGTGGGCGTCCCGGTGGGCACGATCAAATCCCGTATCCACAAGATGATGGCCCAGTTGCGAAAGGATGTGAGTGAATGGATTGCAAAATAAGCGCGGAGAAGGTCATCGACTTCCAATTCGGAGTCATCGATGAGGCCGATAGGGACGCTGTTGAGCATCACTTAGCCCAATGTCCCGAATGCCTTTGGGAATACTTCGCCCTGAAACGCGATATCGACGGCCAATCATCGGCGGCGATCCTGCCGTCCGCGAAGACGCGTCTCGGCGTCTTGCAGGAATTCGAGGCGTTCCGGCAGAGGATACTGCCCGAGGAGAGCCGCCTGTGGATACACGAGCACAAGGGGCGTTTGATCGCGGCGGGCATGCTCGCAGCCGCGGCCCTGCTCTTCCTTTTGCTGACGCGTTGGGTGCCGAGCGCCGAGACCAGGGGAACGCATCCGGACACGATGCGGGTCCATACGCTGGATGAATCCGTGGACACGGGGCGCCTCAGCCCTGAGCATATCAACATCCTATGAAGTGAAGATGAGGTCTTTGATGATACGGTTTAACAAACGTCTTGTTGCTCTGCCTCTCCTTCTGCTCATCGCCGCTTCGAGCCAGGCCGGCGACACCAAAAGCGCGAAGGCGCCCGCCGGCTCCGAGGAGCAGTCCTTCGCGGATTGGCGGAACAAACCGCATGAACCCTTCAAGAAGGGCTCCGAGGCCTTCGAGCTCGTGAAGAAAGAGCTGCTCAAGAACTACTACGACAAGGGCTTGACCGAAGACGATCTCTACCGCGCGGCGGTGCATGGGATGCTGTCGCAGATCGATCCTTCCATGGGCGCGTGGAACACGCTGCTGAGCCCCGGCGAATATCGCGAGCTCAGCGAAGACATCGAAGGCAAGGTGGTCGGCGTCGGCCTGCAGGTGAATTTCAATGAAGTGACGGGTTATGCGGAAGTCGCCGGCGTCCTCCCAGGGACTTCGGCCGCGAAAGCGGGCATCGCCGCGGGCGATCAGATCCTCAAGATCGACGGCCGGAGTTATCGCGGCAAACAGCTGCGCGACGTGGTCTATGCGATTCGCGGCAAAGAGGGCACCGAGATCAAGGTCAGCCTGCTCCATGACGAGCAGATCAAGGAATTCACCCTGAAGCGCGCGCCGCTGGTGATCCAAACCGTCAAGAGCCGCGTGCTCAAGGACGGAGTCGGCTGGATGGTGATCAGCAGCTTCAACCAGTCGACGCCCGCGGAAGTGAGGAAGCAACTCGCGGCGCTCCAAGGGCAGAACCTCAAAGGCCTGATCGTCGACCTCCGCATGAACGAGGGCGGCCTGTTCGAGAGCAGCGTCGATAGCATGAAACCCTTCTTCGCGAAGGGCAAGACCCTCGTGAAGATGATCAAGCGCGGCCCCGAGACGGAGACGATCACGGCGACCGAGGAGCCGGTCCTGAAAAACGTGCCGCTCGCGGTCCTGATCAGCGGAGCCACGAAATCGGGAGCCGAGATCATGGCGGGCGCCTTGAAGATGAGCGCCGGCGCGACGACCATCGGCACCCACACCTTCGGCAAGTGGAGCGCGCAGCGCATCGACGAGCTGCCGAACAAATACGCGGTGAAGTATACGATCGCGACCTTCCTGCCGCCGAACGGCCAAGACTTGACCGGCAAGGGGCTGGAACCCGATATCGTGGTGCAGGGCAACGAGCAGGCGATGATACGCAACGCGTTCGACGATGCGCCCGAGAAACTGCTTGGATCCGATCCGCAGCTGGAGGCGGCCGATCATATCCTGAAGATGAAGCGCTAGATCCTTCTCGGCGAGAGGAGGTCTCATTCGTAGTGAAAAATGGCCGCGGGATTTCCCGCGGCCATTTCTTTTTCAATTGCCCTTGGCCTGGCTCGCATGGACGGTGCCGATGACGATGGAGGTGGCGGCGCCTTTAACGGCGATAGAGCCGAGGCAGGCATTGTAATCGGAGGTACACTGATTGATGTCTTCGTAGTAGTTGTCGTCGCAGTTGGTGTTGGGCGTTTGTTTGCAGGCGTTGTAGTCGTCGCGGGCCGATCCGTCACAGACATCGACGTTCGCTTCGCACTGGGCTTTTTGGCGCCCGGCATCGCCGCTGCCTTTGGGTTGAGCGAAGAGCGAGGAGCTGAGGCCCAGGGCGAGGAGAGAAACGCAGGTGAGAGTTGTCTTTTTCATGATAAGTTCCTTTCATTGATAGGGTGACTGTTCTCCCCCTCAATGAGTCGGCTCGAATCGATTTATTGCTCAAAATTTCTGACGTACTATAGGGAGGATATAGAGAGATGTTTACGGACTGGCGACTCCTGGCTTTAGCTTCCGCGGTGTGCGCGGCTCTCACGGCCATCTTCGGAAAAATCGGGGTCAATGAACTCAACGCCGACCTCGCCACCTTTATCCGCACGTGTGTGATCCTCTTTGTCCTCGCTCTTTTAGTTTCGCTAAAGGACGAATGGCAGAGGCCTGAATCCTTATCGCTGCGAGGCGTCGTTTTCCTGGTCCTTTCGGGAGTCGCCACCGGCCTCTCCTGGATGTTCTACTATCAGGCGCTCAAAAGCGGCCCGGCCTCGCGCGTCGCTCCGATCGATAAGCTCAGCGTGGTGCTCGTGACGATTTTCGCAGTGATATTCCTGGGTGAGAGCCTTACGTGGAAGGTCGGGCTCGGGGTCTTGCTCATAGGGAGCGGCGTGCTGCTCACGGTTTTGCCGTGAGTCTTCTCCGATTCTTTACAATTCCTTCTCTTTAGCTCCGCTAAACCCGTGCGCTTTATGCTTTTGCGCCTGCTTATTTTTTCGCGGCGCAACCTACCTCTCCGAAGCCTTTCTCTTCGCTAAGCCTCGAAAGTTTTTTACCTCGCCGTCCCGCCCCTTCAAAAAAATCGACGAAACCCTTGCCGGATATGCCTTCTAAAAATTAGATAGGCGTTGACTTAAAAATAAGAAGAATCTAAGTTCGCATCGTTATCACACATCACGGTCAGACTTCGCTAAGGGGAACTCACATGAGAAAGCTCAGCATCTCGGCTATTGTCTTTGCGTCTTGTGCTTCGTTTCTAGCCTGCGGCCGGGGGACTTCCAACAGCCCTGCGACTCCCAATTCCCTCAACGTAGTTGATGCCTCGCGCTATAAAGGCGATGAATCAACGATCAAGGACGTGGAAACCTCGAGTCAGCAGACTCTGGCGGACGCGTTGAAAGCGATCGAGGCGCATCGCGCCGACGTGCAATCGCTCGATTCCTATCGCCTGACCGACTATGGGCAGAAGTTTTGGGTGGGCGACGGCTTCGACGTGCTGACCGGCAGCCGCTCCCCGACCTGCCTCGATCCCGATGAGCTGCGCGTGCAGGTGCGCGCCCTGAATCAGACGTCCGATACCTTCGATGTGGTCCATAGTTATGTCGACCTCTACCACAAGCTCGAGACCGACGCGAGCGTCGACGTCGGCGGCGCCTGGGAGATCTTCACGGGCAAAGCCTCCTTCAAGTCCGATATCATGAACGAGACGACGATCAGCGCCGACGACGTCGTGGTCCTGGCGAGCTTCTCCTACGTGAAGGACCAGATCGCGCTCTACAACTCCTGGCCCACTTACGCCAAGTTCTTCGAGGGCTTGAGCCAGAAGAACAAGACCCTCTTCCGCAAATACTGCGGCGACCGCTATACGCGCGACGTCTCGGTCGGAGCCGGCATGTATATGGTCTTCACGGCGAAGAAGGTCGATAACGAGCAGCTCAGCAACACCGCGGTGGAATCGGCGATCAGCATCGGGCTGTCGAGCTTCCTCACGGCCGGCGGCAACGTGAAGGTCACCGACGAGCAGAAGCGCATCCTGCAGCACTACTCCTTCTCGGCGAAGTGCTACAGCGCGGGAACCTCGGCCGACGTCTGCGGCGCCTACAGCCTGAGCACCGCCTTCGATATCACGAGCGATACCGCCGCGATCCAGAACCGCGTGCAGCAGGCAAGGCAGAAGATCGTCTCCGAGGTGAACGACGGCAAGAACCTCGTCGCGATCAAGGAAACCCTGGTCGACTTCGATGTGCCCTTCTCCTCCTGCACGCTCGACGGCGACGATCCCTGTCCGAACCGCTGGAGCTACTTCGTCGATTACCGCGATCGCCTCGGCAAGACCCGCGACCTCGGCATCACCAAGAGCAACGTGGAAGAAGCCTGCTTCCGCACCGACTACTGGGCCCACCGCTGCGCGAAAGCCCAGCTGGACATCGAGAACGCGATCGTCTCCTGCATGAACGTCTCGGATACGTGCAAAGACACGGACCGTTCGCAGATCGACATCGTCCTCAGCGCGAAGAACCCCGGCAAGGTCGGATTCTGGACGGATACCAATAAGCAGGGCAGCTACTACGAGCTCGACTTCGGCCAGCTCGTGCCTGCGGGAAGCACGAAGCCCTCGACCTTCTACAACTTCAACGCCATCGGCTGGAGCAAGGCCAACGACAAGATCTCGTCTCTGGACGTGAACCTGAATCCCGCCTGGACCATTCGCCTCTATCAGGACATGGATCCGCAGTCTCCAGGGCATTACTGGGACTTCTCGGGTAAGAACTACGTCTCGAACATCGGTAAGGATGCCAACGATAAGATCTCGGCTTACGCACTGATTCCGATCGCCGACCTTCCCTAATGGAATGCATGGCCGCCCGACTTCACGTTGGGCGGCTTTTTTCTTTTGGGCAGAAGAGTTAAGGTAAGGATGCGATACGAATGGACCAGGGAGGGTTTCATCATGTCAAGTCAGGCGTCTGCGGCAGGGACATACACATTTTTCGGGACAGATCGAACCGTGAACCGTATGGGCTATGGCGCTATGCAGCTTGCAGGACCAGGCGTTTGGGGGCCTCCACGGGATGAAAAAGCGGCGGTCAGTGTTTTACGTGAGGCCGTCGAATTAGGCATAGATCATATTGACACGAGTGACTTCTATGGTCCTTATGTCACGAACCAGCTGATCAAAAGGGCGCTTTATCCCTATCCAAAAGGCACGACGATCGTCACCAAGATCGGCTTTAAACGAGGCGCGGATAAATCCTGGAAACCGGCCCGCAGCAAAATCGAGCTGACCGAGGCCGTGCACAGCAACCTGAAGAATCTGGGCCTCGAGGCTCTCGACGTCGTCAACCTGCGGTTTGACGACAGCGGATCGGCGCCGGTCGCGGAGGCTCTTTCAACCCTCGTGGAATTGAAGGAGAAGGGCTTCATCCGCGCCATAGGACTCAGCAACGTCACGGAAAAGCAGTTCGACGAAGCCCGGGCCATCACTCCCATCGCCTGCGTTCAGAACCACTATAACCTCGCGCATCGCAAGGACGATGCTTTCATCGACAAACTCGCGGCGCTGCAGATCCCGTATGTGCCGTATTTCCCGCTCGGCGGATTCAAGCCCCTGCAATCGATGCGTTTGAGCGAGGTCTCGACCGAACTCAAGGCCACGCCTATGCAGGTCGCCCTCGCCTGGCTGCTGCATCGTTCGCCTAACATGCTCCTGATCCCCGGAACCTCGTCATTGACCCACCTGCGGGAGAATATCAAGGCGGCCGAATTCAAACTGCCGGCGGCGGCGCTCGAGGCGTTGAACGAATTTTGAGAAAAGACTTTCAAACCCTGCATCCTCTCAGCGCGTTCCGCAGCGTCCCTTCCCCCTCGGAGGGGATCAGCCTCACGCGTCTCGAGGACAGGCTCAATCCTCTCGTGCCCTTCCCGCATAAACACGACTTCTACCAGATCGTGCTGATCACGAGCGGGCAAGGCTGGCACGAGATCGATTTTCAAACCTATAAAGTCCAGCGCGGCGCCCTCTTCTGCATGAGGCCGGCGGAAGTCCATACGTGGCAGATGTCGGCGAGGACGAAAGGCCTCGTCGTGGAATTCGGCCGATCGACGCTCGAATCGCCGGACGTGCGGTTCCATTACCTGCTGCCCCTGCTCGATCAACTGCCGGCCTTGACCGTTTTGAAGGAAGAAGCCTACCAGGGGCTCGCCGTGCTGCTCGAGATCGCACTCCGCGAGAACCAGCGGCGCGACGCGGGGTTCGAAGTCTATCTCCTGAGCCTCGTGATGCAGATGCTCCTGATCGTGGGGCGCGCGACGTCGGTCCCGTCCATGAAGGCGGGCGAGAACACGGAGATGTCCGCGCGCTTCTTCGCGCTGCTGGAAGAGAACTTTCGCGCGCAGCATGGTGTGGCGTTCTACGCGGACGAGCTCGGCCTCTCGCCGAAAGCGCTGGCGATGCGTTTCGCGCGGGAGGGCCTGGAATCTCCTCAAGCCTTGATCCATGCCCGATGCCTCCTCGAAGCGCGAAGGCTGTTGGCCTATTCGGATCTGCCGATCGCCGTTATCGGCGATCAACTCGGCTTTGAAGATGCCAATTATTTCACGAGGCTATTCCGTAAAAAGGTCGGAGTGACGCCGGGTGAGTTTCGGGCCGGTTCGTGATTTTTGTGCTATTAATACCGAAGACTGTCTCTGGCCTTCAGCCGCTATATCACCTACAATTAGATTATTGAATGAGGGTTAACGGTATGCGTTTTGTGCTATTTCCTGTTCTCACGATAATCGGTGTTCTGGCGACTGTAACTTTCTGGTCTCAAATCTTCCCGGTCGTGCCGACTCTCGAATCGACCGGTATTCATCTGTGGGCCTGGTTCGGCATCGCCATACTCTGGTGCCTGGGCGGAGGCCTCTTCTCCTGGCTCTTCAGCCGCGACATCGCCATGTGGTCGACGGATACGCAGATCAAGGATGAAACCGACCGCGACGATCCCCTCGTCATCGAAGTCGAAACGCTGGCGCGTGAGATGGGCTTTAAGAAGATGCCCGTCATCGGCGTCTACCGTTCGCCCGAGACGAATATTTTTTCGTCCGGTCCCTATCCCGGACGCATGGTCGTTTCCGTGGGCGAAGGCTTCTTGAATCTGCCGGCGGAAGTCCGCACGGCCCTTATCTATGCCGAGCTTTATCGGGCGAAGGATCTGGAGACGGCCCTCCTGATCTTCTGCCAGGGCCTGACGAACGGCTTCGTGCTTTATCTTTCGCGTCTCCTCGCCTTCCTGCTGGGCACGAGCTATAGGCAGACCGAAGGCGCGAGCTCTTCGACCCTTCCCGAGATGATCATGAACGTGCTGATGATAGTATTCTTGACTTTCGGCGGGACCGTTTTCGTCGCTTATCTCTCGCGCCGCCGTCAGAGATCGGGCTACGAGGCGATCAAGAGCCGCTATGGGGAGAAGGTCTTAAAGCAGGTGATCGAGCAATTGGAAGGGGCCGGAAAAACTCTGGAGCACTACGATCTCTTCACTATGGCCCTTAAAGCGGCTCATAAGCGCCGCTTCCTAGACGTCGTGATGCCGACTCATCCGCGGCCGCTGAACTTCTTGTGAAACAGCGCTCTGAAGTAAGAATAGAGCAGGGCGAACGTCAAGGTTGCCGCCGAAACAGAAAGAAAGATGGGCAAAAGGAATTGTACTGAATCGTTCATGGTTCGTTCCTCGGTGGGGCTTTGGGTGAACTCTCCGGTTTTACCCCAAAGTCTCGGTTCTGTCGAGATCTGACCCGATTGATGACCGTCGGGATAACGAGCATCGCGACCATTACGATTACGGCGGCCCAGGTGCCATCGCCCAGGGCATCATGCAGAAAGATGGTGGAAATCGCGATCAGACCGAAGAAAAGCATGTCGCCTATGATGGCGACGAGCCAGCCTGACATGAAGTTATGACCAGCCGCTAAGGCAGCCGCACGCCCCGTCATGGGATCAACTCCGAACGAAATCGCGATCAACATCAAAGGGCCGGGTTTCGCCCCATAACGGGCGATGGTGCGTCGCGTCCCTTCGCGCACGATCAGGATCATCTTCGTGAGCACCTTGTTGTAACGCGCGATCCAATTGAGAGCGATGAGACAGGGTTCGAAGAGGACGGCGAGGGCGACGTCCGAGATAAAATAGAGCAGGCTCATATCCAGCCAGCCGACGCCGTGCTTTCGGGCCAGAACCACGCCCGCGGGGATGCCGCCGCCCACGGGTATCGCGAAGAGCAGGAAGACCTCCCAAAGCTGGGCGATGGAAGCGTGGCCCCAGATATCCATCAGCTCGCTCCATCGACACGGATAACGGGATAAACGCCGAGACGGGTATCGAAGCTCGGATGCTTGGCGGCGAAGAACTCGAGGCGCCGCTCCGGATCCTTCGCGAACTCGGGATCTTTGAGCTTGGCCTCGAATTCGGCCTTCACCTGCGGATCCTTCAGCATCTGCTCGGCGACTTCCTCGGCGACGTAGGGCTCCATGTATTCCTTACGTTCGAAGATCTGATTCAGGTAGCCCCACGCGAGGAGGGAATCAGGGCTGAGCGGGTCGATCATCATCATCGCGAGGCGGGCGAGCGGTTGATGCATCGAGACCTTGAGGCTGCCGGGGAGGGCGTCGAGGTTCGCGTCGACCCAATGCCCGGAGTACTCGATCTTTTGATGGGATTCGTTCAAGGCCTTGGTCGACTTCGGTTCTTCGCAGTGGAACGCTTCGCCCCGTCCGTGCCAGGGCGTTTTCAAGGTCTCGAACGCGATGCCGTGGAGCTTCAGCTTCG
>JASLCY010000079.1 GCA_030151925.1 Oligoflexus sp. | reverse complement strand
AGAGGCATGAGAGCCGCGAAGGCCAGCATGTAGCTCGTCACGACCCATTCGATGTCGTCGAGGCTGGAACCGTAATCGGCCATGATCGCCGGAATCGAGACGTTCACGATGCTCGAATCCAAAGCGGACATGAGCGTTCCGATCATGACGATCGTGAGCACCTGCCACTTATAACGTTCGTTCATATATTTACCTTAAAGAACGCGGATTTTGATTTCGACCGACTGACCGGCGCGCAGCGTGAGGCCCTTGGCGTCGGTGATCTCCACTTTGATCGGCACGCGCTGCACGACCTTGGTGAAGTTGCCGGCGCCCGAATCGCTCGGTATGAGGGCGAACTGGGCCGCGACCGACGAACGGATCTCCTGCACCTTGCCGGTGATTTCCCCGCCCTCGTCTATCACGATGTGAACCGGCTGACCGATTTTCACGGCGCCGACCGAGGTCTCTTCGATGTTCGCCGCGATCCAGGCGTGCTGCTCGTCCGCGACGACGATAGCCGGTTGGTTCTGCTCGAGGATGTTGCCGACCTCAGCCAGCTTTTGCACGACGACGCCGTCGAAGGGCGCCTTGAGATAAGTATTCTCCAGCGCGACGGAGGCGAGCTGGAGCTCGACTTCCGCAGTCGCGGCATTGGCCTTCGCCTGATCGAGGAGCTGCTGCGTGCTGGAGCCCTCGGCGGTAAGTTTCTGCATGCGGCTCAATTCGCGATTCGCGAGGTCGGCCTTGGTCTTGGCGCGGGCGTAGTTCGCCTCGGGAATGCGGTGGTCGATCTCGACCAGCGTATCGCCGGCTTTCACGCGCGTGCCTTCCACGGCGTTCACCTTCTCGATGCGGCCGCTCACGTTCGCGGGAGCGACGCGCACCAGGGTCATCGCCACGCGCGCGTCGTCGGTCGATACATAAGGGTGGAACTGGTACCACCACAGAACAGTGCCGGCGGCGGCGACGATCAGGGTGAAAACCCCCACCTGCGCGGCCCGGGCGGTCTTGTACCAGGCTTTCTTCTCATGTTTCTTGGTCTTGCTCTTAGGGGAAGCCTCGTCGTCGACGGATTTCAGGGTCTCTACACTAGCCATGATATTTGCATCCTTTGCTGGGAAAAGTTGGGATCAGTGTTTTTCAAGGTGATCGACTATCTTCGCGACCAGCTGCGTGAATTGCTTCCGCTCCGCCTTGTTCAGGGCGCTCTCGAGCCTGCTCGCGACTTCATCACGGATGTCTTGCGTTTTTCGTGCCATAGTCTTGCCGGCGCCCGTGAGTTCGATGCGCACGATGCGTTTGTCCTGCTCATCGGCGACGCGGCGGACGAGTCCGGCTTTTTCCATGAGGGCGACGGTGCGGGTGGTGGAGGCTTTATCGGTCACGGCGAATTCGGCGAGCTGCCCCATGCTGGCGCTGGATTCATACAGGCGGAAAAGGAAAGAGAACTGGTTATCGCTAAGATCCAGGTTCTTGGTGACCCGTGATTTCAAGAGCGCCAGGGCGCGGCGGAGAGCCTTATAGGATTCGAGTACTTCAGAAGGAACCATCGGAACGGTGTCCTCAATGATTGATACATCAACTATCTTATCGCGAGTTAGTTGATATATCAATCATTCGATGAAGCTTTTCGCAAGGCTTTGAATTGCTCAGATAAATCTCGCGAATTGATCAATATCCACAGGGCTGCGAGGGGTCCTATCGCGGTCTCTCTCGGTGCCGACGTTCACCCACCCCAGCACCTCCTCCCCGGCTCTTAATCCAAAAAGGGAAGTCATCTTCGGCCCGGGGTCGTAGGCAAAATTCTTCCAGACCGAACCATAACCCAGAGCGTTGGCCGCGAGGTCAAGGGCATAACCCGTGCATGAGGCGGCGGCCATCTGCTCCCAGCGCGGGATCTTCGGACTGTCTTTCGGGCTGAAGATGATGACGATCTGCAGGGGAGCGGCGAAGGCCTTGGCTTTGATCTTGGGTTTCATGCCTTCATCGAGCCCGCCGGGCCTATGAGCGTGGGCGGCATCGAGCAGGGCTTCGGCGAAGGTTTCCCGCGCCTCGCCTTCGATCACCACGAAACGATAGGGTTTGAGAGCGCCGTGATCGGGAACGGTGGCGGCGACCTGGAGTATGCGTTCGATTTCGGGGCGTGAAGGTTTGGGTTCAACGAGAAGCGCAGCGCTATGGCGCTGCGCTAAGAAGTTATAAATCGATTCATTCGCTGCGTGCTGGGTCATGAGGTTTCCTCCCAGCACGAGCTTAGGAGGCTCATTCTTCGGTTGCAACAGAATCCTTCTGCATCAGCTTCACAAGCGCGGCCGCATCGATCACGCCGCCCGAGGTCACGCCCTCAAGCCCTTGCTCGGTGACGGCTTCGGGCAGGATGCGCTCGGCTTCCGCGGTCGAGAGCTTGCGTCCGGTGACGCTCACGGCCAAAGCATAGGCCGCGGCGGCGACGGGCGAAGCCATCGAGGTTCCGCTCTCGTACTGATACGCATGCCCTTTGAAGGTCGAAAGGATGTCGGTGCCGGGCGCCGCGATATCCACGGTGTCGCCGAAGTTGGAGAAGTCGGCGAGAACGTTGTCCTCGGTCACGGCCGCCACCGAGATCACGTGATCGTAACTCGCGGGGTAGCTGTAGACGTAAGCGTCACGCTCCTCTTCGAGGCCGAGCTTCAAGGCTTCGTTGCCGGCGGCGGCGAAGACCACGACGCCCTTCTCGTTCGCCAGCTCCATCACGGCGCTCGGATGGGATTTCGGAGCGCGGCGGTAAGCGACGTCGCTGCCGAGCGAGAGGTTGATGACGTCGGCGCCCTTGGCGATGGCCCATTGGATGCCGCGATCGATCTCGATCGAGGTCCCCGAGCCGTTCGCATCCATGACGCGCACCGGCATGATCTTCACGTTCGCGCAGGAGGCGATGCCGGTGATGCCGGCCTTGTTGTTGCCGGTCGCGGCGATGATGCCCGAGACGTGCGAACCGTGGCCGTTCTGGTCGTCCCAGTTCGTATCAGGAGCGCCCTGCGAGCCCTTGCCCACGAAGTTCGCGCCGATCACCTCGCCCTTCGCGTCTTTCAGGAAGGCGTCCTGCAAATCAGGGTGCGCGCGATCCACACCGGAATCGACGACGGCGACGATCACCTGACGGCCTTCGGTCTTCGCCATGTCGCAGACTTCGTCACGGTTGATCTGGGGAAGGTAGGTCTCGCGGGATTTGCCAGGATCGTTTTCGGTGAACTTGAGCTGCACTTTCGCTTCCGCTTCCGCGGCGCTGACCATGCGCTGCTCGCTGAAGGCGGCGAGCGTCCGCTCGAGTTTCTCGCCATCCAGCTGACAGCCTTTGAAACTCACGTGGAAGCTCGAGGCGAGAGCGCTGGACGTCGCGCCGTCCTCCCAAGCCAGGGGATCGACCTGATCGAGATCGCAGCCGACCGATTGCGCGATCGAACGAGCGGTCGACTTCAGGGTCGAGAGCTGTTCGCTGGCATTGGGTTGCGCGTTCGACATCTCGATCTTGAAACTGCCGTTCACGGCATTGCGAGGGACGCCGCGAAAGCTGGGTTTCAAAGGAGCTTGACTGCAAGCCGTAAGGGAAAGGACGAGGACAGGACACAGGAGAGACAAGAGATTTCGGTTCCGCATAAAAACTCCGCTTAGAAAAGGAGGCCTCTTGTGGGGCCTGCTCGATTGATACGCCAATCGAACAGGCTCTGCAATGATTCCGTTTTGCGGCGGAGTCGGAACGAAGATCTAGAGGACCAGAGCGCGAGCGAGCTGCGCTCCGACCTTGGCGTTGTGCTTCACGAGAGCGATGTTCGCTTTGAGGCTCTTGCCGCTCGTGCGTTCGACTATGTTCTTGAGGAGGAAGGGCGTGACGGCTTTGCCTTGGATGCCTTGAGCGTCGGCGGCGCGCAAAGCCTCGGCGATGATGCCGTTGATATAAGCCGTCTCGAGCGCGTGCTCGGCCGGGATCGGGTTCGCGACCACGACGCCACCTTTCAGGCCCATCGCGCTCTTGGCTTTGATGACGCCGGCGAGGCCTTGGAGATCGTCGAAGGATTCGAGCACGGGGCAACCGCTCGAGCGCGTGAAGAACGCCGGGAAATCGCTGGTCTGATAACCGAGCACGGGCACGCCCGACGTCTCGAGGACTTCCAGCGTCTTCGGGATATCGAGTATCGATTTCACGCCGGCGCAGACGACGGCGACGTCGGTCTGCTGGAGCTCGGTGAGATCCGCGGAGATATCCCAGCTCTCGGCCACGCCTCTGTGCACGCCGCCGAGGCCGCCGGTGACGAAGACTTTGATGCCGGCCCAGGCGGCCGCGATCATCGTCCCTGCGACGGTCGTCGCCCCATCCCGCCGGCCGGCGATCACCGAGGGGAAATCGCGGCGCGAGACCTTCTCGACCTTGGTGTTTTGGGCGAAACCGAGGAGCTCGTCTTCGGCGAGGCCGATTTTCACGCGGCCTTTGATGATGCCGATCGTCGCGGGGATCGCGCCTTCCGCGCGGATGATCGCTTCGACCTCGCGCGCCATCTCTATATTCTGCGGGTAAGGCATGCCGTGGGAAATGATCGTGGATTCAAGGGCGACCACGGGTTTGCTGGTCTGGAGGGCTTCCGCCACCTCGGGCTGCACGTCGAGATAAGGATGCATAGGGGATCAACTCAGTGCTTCAGTTCCGCCGGAAGCTTCGACAGGTCGGGAATCAGGACAAAGGTCTTGCCGTTGATGCTGTAGTCGCCGCCTTCGAAGGACAATGACAGCTCGCAGGCCCGCTGGCAACTAAAGTCTACCGGGATTTTGCCGTTCAAGGCCTTGCCGGGGATTCCGTAGAGCTCGCCGTCGGCGAGCAGGCCTTTTTTCGGCATGGCCTTGGGAAGCTTCGCGCCGCCAATGCGGATCAAAGCCGAGATGATGATGGGATCGGATTTCGCTTCGCCGTTCAGGACGACCACTGCGCGGCTCAGATAGATCTCAAGCTCGTCTTTCGCGCCGATCTTGATTTCCGCTATTTCCGAACCATGAAATTCCAATTCCAGTTGCATCTGGTTCTCCGTGCTGCAGCGATGTTTTCGATGGGTGTTCAAACATCATATAAGAACTCCCGTCTCGTCGTCGCCCGATATCTGCATGCCTCCCGTTTTTTTCCCGCGGGGCCTTACGGAAATGCTAAAGAGCGCTCGGAGTAAGAGTTTGATCATGATTAATAATTCTTACTCGCGAGCGCGCGGGCGGGGATTCCCGCGCCGCCTTCCCGCCTATCTCCGCAGGATGGCAGCGGAGTTTCCCGCCCTTTGCCCATTCGCTCGAGAGTGAATTCCGGCTTTTTCCAAGCCTCAATCATTTCTTTTGAATTTCCGTTGTATAGCGGAGGAGGACGAGGCGATGATGAAGGCGAATCTTCTTACGTTCGGTGTAAGTTTGTCGCTTATGAGCTTCGTCAATCAAGGCCTGAGTCACGCAGAATTACACGAGATCCAAGTTCATCCTTTC
>JASLCY010000067.1 GCA_030151925.1 Oligoflexus sp. | reverse complement strand
CCGCGCTGATCGCCTGCGTATCGTTTTGCACGGGATCCCGGCGGCCGGCCGCTCTCTGGACCTTGTTGTCCACGTATTGCTGCGCGCGGACCGCTTCCGGATTATGCGGATCGAGGCGGTAATGCACCTTGTCGTCCGCGCCGACCGTCACGATCAGGGAGATCTCGCCGCGTTTCATCAGCGTTTCGAGTTCTTCCATGGTGCCCGGCCTGAGCTTGAGCTGCGGGTCGGTCTTCACCAGGGTCCCGACCTGCTGCACCAGAGGAGCGGTCGCGCCGGCCTCGGGGATATAACCGAGGCCGTAGGTTTCGGGGCGCGGCTTCGAGAAGGCGAAGCCGAGGATCACCATCCACATGAGCGGCATGAAGAGCACCCAGAAGAACGCCGAAGGCTCGCGACGGAATTCGCGCCAACGGCATTTGATCTGTTCGACCTGGCTTTTACTAAGCATCGCGTATGCTCCTTCCCGTCAGTTTCAAGAACACGTCCTCCAGGGTCGCGCGCCTCAGTTCGAGCTGCTCGAGTATGAGCCCCGCGCGATCGCTCACCCGGCAAAGCTCGGTCAGGCGGCCTACCGGATCCGACGAGATCAATTCGTAGGTGCCGCCGTTCAGGATAGCTTCGTCTATCCACGGCAGCTCGCTGGCGAACCGCGCCTTCATCTCATCCTGATGGAGGGCGTCGGTGAAACGGAAGCAGAGGATCTGCTTGCCGCAGACCGATTCGATCAGGGAACGCGGGCTGCCGTGCGCGATGATCCGGCCGTGGTCGACGACCGCGACCCGGTCCGCGAGCTGCTCCGCTTCATCCATGTAATGCGTGGTGAGGAGGATGCTGCGGTCTTCGGTCTTATGTTTCTCGAGGAGGTCCCAGATCAAGCGGCGCGCCTGGGGGTCGAGGCCGGTCGTGGGCTCGTCGAGGAAGAGCAGGCGCGGGTTATTGACGAGCGCGCAGGCCAGGTAGGCCCTTTGCTTTTGACCGCCGGAAAGTTTGCCGATGTGCGTGTTCGCCTTATCCTCGAGCTCGACGAGTTTGATGGCGTCCGCGATCGGCATCGAATTCCGATAGAAGCTCGCGAAGAGCTCTATCGTTTCCTTCACGCTCATTCTCTTGTAGAGTTGAGTCTCCTGAAGCATAACGCCGACGTCCTGCATGATAACCGTACGTTCGGCTTTCAGGTCGCGACCGAAGATCTTGATCGTCCCGGAATCGGGCGATTGCAGGCCTTCCAGCATTTCAACCGTCGTGGTCTTGCCGGCGCCGTTCGGCCCCAGGAGGGCCAGGCATTCACCGGGTCCGACTTCGAGTGAGATATCTTCGACCGCGGTCACCGCGCCGAAGGATTTGCGCAGATTTTGGGCGATGAGAAGTGCTTCCATCGCGACCCCCCAAGTAGGTAAAACGCGGATTGTACGTGGGCTTCAGATCTTTTGGAAAGGAAAAACATGGTGGATTCAAGCGATGTCATTATTACTGGATCTGGCGTTGCCGGACTCTTGGCCTTGCGAATTCTGAGTCGTGAGCGCCCCGAGTGGACCTTTACTCTGCTTGAACGCGAACCCTGGCACGGCGGACGGATGCGTTCGAGTCTGGAGGCCGAAGGATCGCGGTCGTGCGGTCTTCAGTCCGCGTCGTCCGAGCTCTATGATTTTATCATGTCGACTTTGGGTGATGGTACGCCGACTGAGTCTGTTCGACGGTTGCAATCAGTTGGCGTAATGACGGGGCAAAAAGTTCAGACGCTGGACTTCGATAAGATTACAACCTCCGAGATGGCGCGTGCGATCGCCGGCAGCGCGGCGACCAAGGACTGGGGGCTCGTCGAAGAACTCCTGGGCAGCGAAACGCCGATCGAGGATCCCATCAACCATGCGTGGAAGGGCGATAAAAAGAGCGCGGCCCTCGTGCCCCTCGAGCAGCTCGCGCATTACTGGGGCGTGCCGGAGCTGGCCGGCAGCAGCCTGCGACCTCTGCAGGCCGGCTTCAAGGACGCGAGAAAAGGCCTTTGGACCGGGCGTTGGGACCTGCTCTTCGATCCCCTGATCGCCCAGCTTCGGGCCGATAACCGCCTGAGGGTGCAGACCAGGGCGCAGATCATGACCGCGAAATACGAGGATAAGACCTGGACGGTCATGAGCACCCAGGGCACCTTCCAAGGATCGAGGCTGCTCGTGGCGCAAAGCCCGTGGGAAGCCTCGCTCTGGCTGCCGAAGGACTACTGGCCCTCGCGCTTGCTCAACATTGCGAGCAAAACGAAGCCGGTGAGCCTCGTGATGCTCTCCGAGCTGAACGCGTTCGAAGGGCTCCCGGACGTGCTCTTCATCACGGCCGAAGACGCCCAGGTCCTGCATCTCAAAGGCCAGATCTGCTTCCAGACGCCGATCAACTACGAGCTCACGGTGCAGGCGCCGGCCGTGGTCAAGGCGGTGAAAAGATTGAAGCGCGCGCGCAAGAAGCTCGCGACGATGTATCCCGATATGGGCCCCGAGGGGAATGAACAACTCGCCCTCTTATCGGTGGGTTGGACGCATGCGATCCACCCTCCGGAGTACAAGTGGTTCGAAAAAATCGATGCGGCTCACGTGCAGAAGCCGCATCTCGGATTCGCCGGCGACTCCATCGGCGCCGAGGCGAGCGGCGACCTCAATCTCAGGGCATCTGTGCAAGATGCCTGCGAAGCCTTGCTCAAGTAAGGCTCGAGGCCGCGGCCTCGATTTTAGCGGGACTTGGCTTGTCGTTTTCCCGGCGCTGTTTTATAGTGCGGCCACCACAATCAACGAGGTGAGCCCATGACAGCGCGATTGATCGATGGAACAGCCATAGCCCGCACGTTGAAGGAAACGATCCGGCACAGGATCGACGCTCACCTCGAGCGCGGCCTGAGGAAACCCTGCCTCGCCGTGATCCTCGTCGGCAACGATCCGGCCAGCGAGATCTACGTCGGGCACAAGAAGAAGGCCTGCGCGCAGGTCGGCATCGACAGCAAGTCCCTCCATCTCTCCGCTGACGTCACCCAAGATCAACTCGCATCGGAACTCATCAAACTCAATAACGATCCTTCGGTCGACGGCATACTCCTGCAGTTGCCGCTGCCGAAGCACCTCGACAGCCAGGCCGCGATCGACCTGATCTCGCCGGCCAAGGACGTGGACGGCCTTACGCCCTTCAATCAGGGGCTTATTCCCTGGAAACGCCGCGGCATGATCCCCTGCACGCCCTCGGGCGTCATGGAGCTTATTCGTACGACGGGCGCCGATCTCCGCGGCGCGCGTGCGGTGGTGATCGGCCGGAGCGTGCTGGTCGGCGCGCCGCTGGCGAGCCTGCTCGGGCACAAAGGGGCGACCGTGACTTCGATCAACTCGCAGACCGTCGAGCCGGCGAAGATCTGCCGCGAGGCGGACGTGCTCGTCGCCGCCGCGGGCGCTCGGCGTCTGGTGAAGGGTTCCTGGGTGAAGCCGGGGGCCGTGGTGATCGACGTCGGCATGCACCGTGAAGCGGATAACAAGCTTTGCGGCGACGTTGATTTCGATGAGGTGAAGCAGGTGGCGGCCTGGATCACGCCGGTGCCGGGCGGCGTCGGGCCGATGACGATCGCCTACCTGTTAATGAACTGTTTAGAGGCCTTTGAGAAGAAGAACGGCGTCTTCACGGGGTCCGCGCAACTCTGAAAACTTACTTACCGTCTTTTTATTCGGCCTTTCCCTCCTCTTCTCGAGGATTTAAGGCCGGCCAATTCTCTTGATTTCAAAGTTATTAATTTATTCCGCGGCGCGGTCGAAGATGTGGCATCGGCTGATTTCAGCACAATCATCATCTTAGGATGCGCCACATGAAAATGAACAATTCTTTCCCGCTCGTAAGCATGTCCCTCGCGATCGCCCTTCTCCTCGATGCCTCAGCTTGCGGTAAAAAAAGCAAAGATAAATCCACTGCGGGCGTGACGTCTTCGACTCCAGGCGTGGTCGCTTCGGACGCGAGCGTCGTCGCCCTCACAGGTAAACTCGCGCTTCCGCTCGGCCTCACGGATACCACGCGCGGCGTGCTCGCCTTTAAACTGGTCGGCGGCGAATCAAGCGGCGATCCGCAGGTGATCGACGTCGACGCGGACGGCAACTTCTCGCTCAATATCGATAAGTCCCTGGCGGACGTCGATTACGTGAACGCGCAGCTCGCCTTGCCTGCGGCTCAGCGCGATGCGAACGCATTCCCGGCTGCCGTCTCGCGCGTCGTCGGCGTCTCGGTCGATGAAGTGAAGCAATTCATGTCTACGGCCACCGACGATGAGCTCAAGGCGGCTTTCCAAGGCGAGCTCGACAAACAGAAAAAGCTCGGTACGGTGACCCTGCTCGTCGCTTACGACAAGTCGGGCGACAAGGTCGCCGAGGCGAACAGCTTCCGCTTCATCGGTATGCCTACCGCGAGCGGCGCGAACCTCAGCGCGATCGATACCCAGGCGATCAAAGGCAACCTTTCGTTCGGCTCGATCTCGGCCGGCGAAGGTGATGATGCGACTTCCCAGCTGGCGGCGGGCGATGCCTTGAGCATCTCCACCGCGGCCCAGGAAAGCCTCGCGAGTTCGAGCAAGGCCCTGCGTTCGATCAAGAACCGTTATATGAACACCGGCTGGCGCGCGAGCTCGTTCTTCGTCTGGCAGGATAAAGCCGGCAAGGCTGATGCGACCGATAAAGCGTCGGATCCGGCGAGCTACTATTTCGATGGCACGGGTTTCTACGTCGGCAGCACCGATGGCGTCGACACTCCGTTCGCTTATGATGATGTCTGCGGCGCTTCAGCGAAGGCGGTGAAGTTCACTCCGCCCTCACCCGTCGACATCGGCAGCTTCGATAACCAAGGCAACGCGACCGGCACCAGCACCGTCTCCACCTTCCAGAACACCAACCTTCGCCAGGATCACCAGGGCGACAACCGCATCTGCCTCGGCGATACCTTCTACGCTCGTGAAGACGGCACCCATGAGTTCATGCTGAACTTCGGCCGCCTCGTGAATCCTTCGCCCGAAGGCCTCTGGAAGCTGACCTACGACGGCACCGAACTCGCGCGCTTCGACCTCGACCTCGCGTGGCCCGTCGTCGACAGCAAACCTATCATCTACATGCCTCTGGTTAAGTTCATCACGACTGCGGGCAAGGTCTCGGGCATCGAGGTCCAACTCGCCAAGTGGAACGGCACGGCATACGTGGTGGAGACCGATCTCTCGGGCATCAAGAAGCTGATCAAGGAAGCCAATGCCTCGGTCACCCGTTCTTCGGACCAACAAGAGATGATGGCTTCGCTGGACTATACCGAAGACAACGGCAAGCTGGTCGCAACCTTCGACGCGGACAAACAATTGGCTCCAGCCGACGCCTCGGCCTTCGCCTTCTACTATCAGATCGGCGACGCGAACTACCGCGTGGAATTCCGTTAATCCTTAGCTTTTTCCTATGAGCGGGCGAGGCCTCGGGCCTCGCCTTTTTTTATTCTTTGGAGCTTTGCTCAGTCGCCGGACATGAAAGCCAGGAAGGACCGAGGAGCCTCTTCGTTGAGCCACATAGCGTTGAAATCCAGAGAATCCTTCGCGGCCGCAGCGCTTCGAACGAAGAGCTCATTTTCATAGTCTCTCAGGGCTTTTTCAGGATCGTGCCGATTCTCCGAGAGGAATCGGCCTAGCTCTGCTCCGTCGAACATTGCGAGATTGGCTCCATCGCCTGCCGGTGCGGCTAGATGCGCTGCATCGCCTAAAAGGGTGACTCCTGGCGTGCGTTTCCATCTGTGGTCGGGAGGGAGCGCGTAGATCGGTCTTTTGATGAAACCCGAATCCGAATCCAAGACCAGCGAACGCAGTTCGGGCGACCAATCAGAGAACTCGTTGGCAACATATTCCGAGGCCCGTTCGTTTTCCGAGAAATCCACGGCCTCGAACCATTCCAGATCTCTTTGCAGCACGACATACGTATGGAGGACCGCATTCGGTTCACGGTGGGCGACGATTCCCTTGCCGGGTGAAAGCACATAAAGCGAACCAGGGCCGACGACCTTCGCGCTGAGCTGGTGTTTGTCGTCGGCATCCCTGAGGTAAGTCTCGACAAAAGTCGTTCCTGTGTAGACTGGTTTTTGGTCGGAGACCAGAGGCCTGATCTTTGACCAGGCGCCATCAGCTCCAATCAGGATCCGGGATTCAATCGAAACTCCATTGGTGAAATGAACGCGGTGGCGAGCTCCGCCCATGGGTTCGACTGACGAGACCTTGTGGCCCCAGTGAATCGTACCTTCGGGCAGCGATTCGATGAGGATCCTGCGCAGCTCTCCGCGAGGAACCTCGGGCCGGGCGTGGCCGCCGTCGTCTGGTTCTTCCATCAGGACTTTGCCGTCCTTGTCCAGGATGCGGGAGGCCTGCCCGCCGGTATGGATAATCTTCAGGAACTCGCCATAGAGCCCGCAGGCCTTGAGCGCAGGCTGTCCGGTGGTATCGTGGATATCAAGCATGCCGCCCTGGGAGCGAGCGTTGGGCGAAGTTTCGGCTTCGTAGACCGAGGCCTTTATCCCATTGACATGAAGAGTGCGTGCGAGGACGAGGCCGCCGATGCCTCCGCCTATGATTGTGACTTGGATTGTCATAGTATGCTCCTAAGAGAGGGCTGTTCCGATTATAAAAGACTTATCGGAATATTTATAGTGACTCTAAAATTAGATATAATGTAAAAATATTATATTGAATTATATTAATGCCTTAATTGGAGATAATTCCTCATGTCGCACCGAGAAGACAAAAAAAGGCGAACACGCAAGACGATTTCGGATATCGCGACCGTTCTTTTCATGGAACGGGGCTACCATGAGGTCACGACCACCGAGATCGCCCAGCGCGCCGACGTCTCGATCGCGACGCTGTTCAATTATTTTCCCAATAAGGAGTCTTTGGTCTTCGA
>JASLCY010000058.1 GCA_030151925.1 Oligoflexus sp. | reverse complement strand
CTTCGTCGAGCAGCTTGGTCGCCGGCGTCGTATCAATATGGGCGAAGTTGAGCATGGCGGCCGCCTGCGTACGCACGTCCTCCCATTTCTCCATGGCGTCCATGATGCCGAGGTGGAACTGGAGCTGCGAGTCTTCCAGCTTCTGCTCGAAGTCGTCGACGTAGCTCTGCAGTTTCGCGCTCAAGCCTTCGACCGACTCCAGGAGCTCGAAGGCCTTGGTTTCGGCCTCGGTTTTGATATGGAGCTTTTCGCTCACGTTTTCGACGGTTTGCAGGAGGTCGAGCGCCTTGTCTTCCGCGCCGTGCTGCAGCCCTTGTATTTTGGAACGGAGATCGTCCGAGAGCTTTTTGATTTTTTCGGCAGCTTCGGTGAGCGTGCCTTTCAATGCCACTTCACTGTGGCCATCGTTGAATGCGGGTTCTGTCATACGTGGACTCCTAGGTTCCCGGTTTGCGAAGTTTGTCATGGGTCCGACTGCGGGGCACGGCCGGATTTTCCGCTGCAGAAACAAAAGCAAGCATCGTACCAAGTGAAAATCAGTCCCGAAAATCCTGCGAATGTAGCAAGATAGGAAGGATAGAAAAGAAAGGGACCAAGACTTGAGCACAAACCAGGAGCAGGGACTCTATCCCAGTTTTCGCGAGGTGCCGAATACCGGCGTGATTTACGTGATGTCGCGCGCCCAGAAGGAAGGCTTCGCCTACGGTTCGCAGGACTGGGCCAACCTCGGCCAGGGCGCGCCCGAAACCGGTCTGCTCGAGCCAGGCGAGACGCGTCTCACATCCATCGTCATCGACCCGAACTGTAGTGAATACAGTCCAGTCGCCGGGGCCAAGGAGCTGCGCCAGGCTGTAGCAGACCTCTATAATAAGCGGTATCGACGAGGGCTCGCCTCGCAGTATACCTACGAGAATGTCGCGATTTCCGCCGGCGGCCGCAGCGGGCTCGCGCGGGTCGCGGCCTCCCTCGGGCCGGTCCATCTCGGGCATTATCTCCCGGATTACACGGCCTACGAGGAGCTCTTCGACGCCTTCAAGGGCTTCGTGCCCATTCCTATCCTGCTCGAGGCCAGCGATGGTTTCCGGGCCACCGCCGATCAGCTTCGCCACGAGATCGTGAGCCGCGGCCTCGGCGCGGTGCTCCTCTCCAACCCGCACAATCCTACGGGGCAGCTGATCTACGGCCAGGATCTCGAAACCTATGTAGGAATCGGGAGACAGTATCGCTGCGCGCTCATCTTCGACGAATTCTACTCCCACTATCTCTATGATGAAGTGGCGAGAGCCCAAGCCAGCGTATCGGCCGCCGCCTTCGTCGAGGACGTGAACCGGGATACGGTGATCATCGTCGACGGCCTCACCAAGAACTGGCGTTATCCGGGGCTGCGCATCTCCTGGACCCTCGGGCCTAAGGAGATCATCCAGCGCATCGCGTCGGCCGGTTCGTTCCTCGACGGCGGCGCCGCGCATCCTATCCAGCAGGCGGTCGTGCCGTTGCTCGACCCCGGTTTCGCCGATGAGCAGGCGCGGTCTATCCAAAAGGCCTTCGTGGTGAAACGCGATCTGATGATACAGACGATCGATCAGCTCGGGCTCTCCCTGCCGCACAGGCCGAAGGCCGGCTTCTACTGTTTCACCAGCCTGAGCTCCCTGCCTGAGGGCCTGCGCGACGGCATCCGCTTCTTCGAAGCAGCTCTGGCGCACAAGGTCATCACCGTCCCCGGTAAGTTCTTCGACGTGAACCCCGGTCAGAGGCGTCGTCATCTGCCCTCTCGACTTAGCGAGTTCGTGCGGCTCAGCTACGGACCGAAGATAAACGAGCTCGAACGCGGCATGAATCGTCTGAAGGAAATGCTGAAGTCCTAGAAAAGTGGGGGATTTCATGGTAAAAAGTCTCGCTCGAGGGGCCTTTTATCCCTGTTTTTTGGCACGATGAGGAAGTTCCATGGAAGAACACGATAACCCGAAACTGTACCGTATCCGTCACTCACTGGCCCACGTTCTGGCGCAGGCCGTGCTGCAGAAGTTCCCGAAAGCCCAGCTCGGTTTTGGTCCGCCAACCGATCAGGGTTTTTTCTACGACTTCGATTTTACGGACACGACGTTTACGGAAGCGGACCTCAAGGACCTCGAGAAGGCGATGAAGAAGATCATCGCCCATGGCCTGCCCTTCGAATATTTTGAGTTCGATTACGACGGGGCCGTGGACTTCCTGAACAAGTCCCACCACGAACCTTATAAACTCGAGAACCTGAAGAACCTCAAGGATCGCGGCGTAACCAAATTCACGTTCTACAAGAGCGGCCCGTTCCTCGACGTGTGCGAGGGCCCGCATGTGGAGAAGACCAACCAGCTGCCGGCGGACGCGTTTAAGCTCGATCGCGTCGCGGGCGCCTATTGGCTCGGCGATGAGAAGAACAAGATGCTCACCCGGATCTACGCCCTGGCGTTCGAGACGCGCGAGCAGCTCGACGATTACATCAAGCGCCGCAAGCTCGCCGAGGAATACGATCACAAGAAGCTCGGCAAGGAGCTCGAGATCTATCATTACGAGGACATCGTCGGCAAAGGCCTCCCGCTCTGGCTGCCGAACGGGACCGTGATCCGCGACCAGGTGCAGCGCTTCGCCGAGGAGATGGAATTCAAGTACGGCTACAAACGCGTGGCGACGCCGAACATCGCCAAGGGCGATCTCTACCTGCGTTCGCAGCACTTGCCGGCCTACCGGGAGTCGATGTTCCCGCCGATCGTGATCGACGAGGACGAAGGCAAGAAGACCGAATACTACCTCAAGCCGATGAACTGCCCGCACCACCACCTGATCTACTCGTCGCGCAAACGCAGCTACCGCGAGCTGCCCCTGCGCCTCGCGGAATACGGCAACTGCTATCGCTACGAGCAGTCCGGCGAGGTCTCAGGCCTGATCCGCGTGCGCTGCATGTCGATGAACGACGCGCACATCTATCTGCGCGAGAGCCAGTTCGACGAGGAATTCGACAAGCTCCTGAAGATGTACAAGGAGTTCTACGATACCTTCGGCCTCAGCGAGTACAAGTTCCGCCTCTCGCTGCACGACAAGAGCGACGAGAAGTTCAAGGGCGACGAGGAGATGTGGACGAAGGGCGAGCGCCTGCTCGAAGAAGCCTTGAAGCGCGCGGGCCTGCCTTACTACCACGGCGTGGGCGAGGCGGCGTTCTACGGTCCGAAGATCGATATCCAGTTCCGCAACCTGATGGGCCGCGAGGAGACCGTCTCGACTATCCAGGTCGACTTCCTCAGCCCGCGCAACTTCGAGCTCGCCTATACCGACGAGCACGGCCAGGATCAGATGCCTATCATCATCCACCGCGCCCCGCTCTCGACCCTCGAGCGTTTCATCAGTTATCTGATCGAATACTACGGCGGCGCGTTCCCGACCTGGGCGGCGCCGATCCAGGCGGTGCTCATCCCGGTGACCGACGCGGTGAAGGACTATGCGCAGGAACTCGCGGACGAGCTGCACGCGAAGATGGTGCGGGTCGAGCTCGATGAGACGGACAACAGCTTCAACAAGAAGATCCGTACGCACGCGATGCGCAAGATCCCCATGCAGCTGATCATTGGCCAGAAGGAGCAGGATGAGAAGCAGGTCACCATCCGCCGCTACGGTATCCAGGAGCAGGTGACGATGGGCCGCGATGAATTCGTCAGCATGGTCCTGAAGGAGATCAAGGACAGAACAATGCATCGCAAAGCGATGGGGTCGTTGTTATAATCGCCGCAAATCCCTTGAGGAGTTGCCGTGAAGATCTCAATCCAATCCATACCGTCAAAGGTATTCGCGTTTTTTTTCATCTCTTGGACGACAGTTGCCGGCGCGGCTACGCACGCGCCGGTTTACGGTGAGAAGGGGCTGGTCGCGACGACGAGCCCGCTCGCGTCCGAGATCGGCGCCGAGGTTCTGCGTAAGGGCGGAACGGCGGCTGATGCCGCGGTCGCCGTGGGCTTCGCTCTCGCCGTCGCCTGGCCGGCCGCGGGGAACATCGGCGGCGGCGGTTTTGCCCTCGTGCATAGTCCCGGCGCTCCCGATACCTTCCTCGACTTCCGTGAAACCGCTCCCAAGGCCGCCGGCCCGAACTTCTACGTCGACGCCAAAGGCCAGTTCCAGTCGGAGGAGCCCCGCATCGGTTATCGTGCGGTCGGCGTTCCGGGCACGGTCTCCGGCCTTTTTTATCTGCACAAGAAACTCGGCAAGCTGCCCTGGTCGGATCTGATCGAACCCGCACGCAAACTGGCGAAGGACGGTTTTGCGGTCGATGCGGCCCTTGAGGAGAGTTTTCGTCGTGGCGAAAAAGTTTTAAGTCGCTTCGAGGAGACAAGGGCGATCTTCTTTAAAAACGGTAAACTCCTGCACCGCGGCGATAAACTCGTGCAGAAGGATCTGGCGGCGAGCCTCGCCCTTATCCAGAAGAACGGTGAAAAAGGCTTCTATCAAGGGCCGGTCGCGCAAAAGATCGCGGACGCGATGAAGCTCAACGGGGGCGTCATGACCCCAGGGGATCTGAGCGGCTACAAGACGGTCGAACGCGAGCCTTTGAAAAGGCCCTGGCGCGGTTATGAGATCGTCACGGCGCCGCCGCCTTCCTCGGGCGGTACGGTGATGCTGGCGATGCTCGGCATCCTCGAGAAGGATAAACTCGAGACCTACGGCTACGGCTCGGCCGATTATCTGCACCTCCTGATCGAGGCGATGAAAAAAGCCTATGCCGATCGCTCGCATTGGTTCGGCGATCCGGGCTTCGTGCAGAATCCGGTCGCCGAGCTGCTCGACCCGAAATACCTCGCCAAACGCCGGGCGGAGATCTCGGAGACCAAGGCCGCGCATGACGTGAAGCCGGGTGAGATCGTGAACGAGAAGCCCGATACCACGCACTTCACCATCCGCGACCGGAACGGGATGGTCGTCAGCAGCACCTATACGCTGAACGGCCTGTTCGGCTCGGGCGTCGTGCCCAAAGGCACGGGCATACTGCTCAATAATGAGATGGATGATTTCACGAGCAAGCTCGGCGAGAAAAATATGTTCGGCCTCACCCAGGGCGAGAAGAACATGATCGCCCCCGGCAAACGGCCTTTGTCGTCGATGACCCCGACCTTCGTCTACCAGTCGAACAACCTCATCATGGCCCTCGGCGCCCCGGGCGGTCCGACGATCACCAACTCCGTGACCCAGGTGATCCTGCACCATCTCCTCTTCGGCATGAACATCCAGCAGGCGGTGGACGCCCCGCGCATCCATCATCAATGGCTGCCGGACGTGGTCCACTACGAGCCCTACGGCATCAATCCCGATACGAGGCGGATACTCGAGGCGCGCGGCCACATCTTCAACGATGAGCCTCGTTTCTTCGGCGACGTGCAGGCGATCGCCTGGGACGCCGAGAACAAGCGTTGGACCGGCGCCTCCGATTCCCGTTACGGCGGCGTCGTCGTCTACGAATAAAAAAATCGGCGACAGGCCGGGGTGCGGCCCGTTCGGGAGGCGGCTTGGAAATGAACCGTTGACCAGTAGCGTAAGCTTCTGTTACTTCAATTAAAATATGTTTTTACAGAACGGAGGCAAGTATGAAGCTACGGTATCTTGCGCCATTGGTTCTCTTCTTGAGCCAGGGCCATGCATTGGGAAGAGATTACGGTATGGCTGGCTGCGGTTTAGGCTCGCTCGCCTTTAAAGAAGACGGGATGGTGCAGATCCTC
>JASLCY010000042.1 GCA_030151925.1 Oligoflexus sp. | reverse complement strand
AAAAGGCTCAAAGCGATTCTCCTCTCACGCCGCGGTCGAGACGTAGGTGTCGTATTCGTTGCTCAGTGTTTCTGCGATGCCGGCCACATCCAGGATCAGGCTCACGTCGCCGTTCGCCAGGATCGAGCATCCGCTCACATTCTTGGAATGCTTATAGATCGCCGGCAGGGCTTTGATGACGGTCTGCTGCTGTCCCAGGATCTCGTCGACTACCAGGGCGATCGATTTATCGTTGACCTCGACGACCACCACGATGCATTCGCCTTCGCGTTTCTCGCGTTGGTTCTTGTTCATCAAATCATCGAGGCGCACGATAGGGATGAAGTTCGACCGAACGTCGATCATATCGAGGCCGTCAGGGCCCGTGGTGATGAGGTCGGGCGATATGCGTATCGATTCCTGGATGGTGAGAAGAGGGATCGTGTACTTCGAAGTGCCGACCCGGATCATCATGCCTTCGATGATCGCGAGGGTCAGAGGGATCTGGAAGATGATGCGAGTCCCGGCGCCGGCCGTGGATTCGATGCGGATCTTGCCCTTCACCTTCTCGATATTCTTCTTCACGACGTCCATGCCCACGCCGCGTCCCGAGACGTCGGTGACCTGCTCGGCCGTAGAGAAACCAGGCTCGAAGATGAAGTTGAAGATCTCGGCGTCCGTGAGCAGGTGCTCCTTCTCCAGCGGGAAGAGGTTGCGTGAGCGCGCGCGATCCAGGATCTTCTCGCGATTGAGGCCGCGGCCGTCGTCCTGGATCACGATCCAGACTTCGCCGCCTTCGTGCCTCGCTTCGAGGGTGATAAGGCCGGTCGCTTCCTTGCCGGATTTGAGCCGGTCTTCCGGGGTCTCGAGGCCGTGGTCGATGGAGTTGCGGACGCAGTGCACCAGCGGATCGGCGATCTGCTCGATCACGGTCTTATCGACTTCCGTATCCTCGCCGACCAGGGCCAGGCGGACTTTCTTGTTGAGCCGCGTGCTGGTGTCGTGAACGAGCCGGACCATTTTCTTGAAGGTCTGGTTCACCGGCACCATGCGCACCGACATCGCTACGTCCTGAAGGTTCAGGGTCGTGCGTTTGAGGTGATGGATCGCCCGATCGAGATCCTCGTCTTCGAGGCTTTTGTTCTTCACCCAGCCGGTCACCATCGCCTCGGCGACGACCAATTCTCCGACCAGATTGATAAGGGCATCGAGCTTTTTCAGATCGACACGAACGTCGCTGCGTGCCGCTGAAGCGCTATTGCGAGCGCTCTCGAGCGAAGATTTGATCTCATTGAGCGCCGAGGCCTTGGTCGGCTCGGGCTTCTTGGCTGCAGCGGATTTTAAATCAGGTACGACCCCTAACTGCGAAAGCAGATGATGAAGCTCGGGGATGCCCTGATAAGTCTCGGCCGCGACGAGCGGCAGTTGCGACTTGAGGCAATCGGTAGCTCTCAGGAGGTCTTCCATCTTCTCGTCGGTGGCATGGCCTTTCTCAACGTCCTGCAGCGTGGTTTCCATCGCATGGACCAGGGATTCCATGTCGTGGAGCTGCATGAAGCCGCAGTTGCCCTTGAAACTATGGAGGATGCGCAGGGCTTCCTCGATGCTCTTCACTTTCTCTTCGGCTTTTTGATCCGCGAAGGCCAGGAGGCAAAGCTCCACCTTCGCGAGATTCTCCTCGCCCTCTTGGACAAACGCGCTGCGCATGGCCGTATTGATTTTAACGGCAGGGTTAGCGTGAGGTTCTTTCTCATCCTCGAAGACGAAAAAGCCCGACGAAACTTCGACGGCGGGCGGCGTGGTCTTTTCCTTCGGAGCCGCCGCCTCGTCCTTATTGGCTTTGTCGAAAGCTTCGGCCAACTCCAGGATGAGGTGTTCGGTTCCATCGTCGTTATGCTTTTGCTGAAGGATGGACAGCATGGTCCGGAACACGTCGAGCGAGCCCGTAAGCAGCTCGAGCCGATGCGCCGTGAGCTCGATGCGGTGGTGGCGAATCGAATCCAGGAGGTTCTCGGCCTTGTGGGCCAGGGCCGCTATGTTCTTGAAGCCGAGCGAGCCAGCGCTGCCTTTGATCGTGTGGATCAAACGGAAGATGTGATTCATCAGATGCTGGGTCGTCGTCCTGTCTCCCTGGGCGATAGCCTCCGAGAGCTCGATGAATTGGGGCTCCAATTCATCAATATAATCCGAGCTTTCTGCGACGAAAGTCTCGCAGAGTTCCAAGTTGGTGTCATCGGTCATGACAAGGCCTTTCCGTTAACCTACGGGATCATGTCCCATATTTGCCGAAATCTTGATCGTCGAGAGAAAGGTTGTCGTTTTCGTCTCGAGCCGCGGGATGGGTGACAGCGACCGCCGGGCCGCGGCCCCATTCCTCATTACGAGCCGATGCGTTGCGCTGGGGCAGGGTCTTCACCGTCGCGGGAGCCGCTTCGAACGTTTGCTGCTCTCCGAGGCGGAAATACGCGAGGCTTCTCTTAAGCTCTTCGGCCTGGCTGGCGAGCTCTTCCGCGGCCGCAGCCGTCTCTTCCGCGTTCGCCGTGGTCTGCTGCGTAACCTTGTTGATCTGGTTCACGCCGCCCGCGATCTGCGAGATGCCGCCGGCCTGCTCGTTGCTCGCGGCAGCGATCTGGCCGATGATCTCGGTGACTTTGATGGAGTTACGAACGATCTCCTTGAAGCTCTCGGCCGTACGGCGAGCTTCGGTAAGGCCCGAATCGACTTTGCGAGACGAGGATTCGATCAATTCCGTCGTTTCCTTGGCGGCCTTCGCGCTGCGCCCTGCGAGGTTGCGGACTTCATCGGCGACGACTGCGAAGCCCTTGCCGTGACGGCCGGCGCGAGCCGCTTCCACAGCCGCGTTGAGGGCGAGGAGGTTGGTTTGGAAGGCGATATCATCGATGACCTTGATGATCTTCGAGATCTCCTGGCTCGAGACGTTGATGTCATTCATGGCCTGGAGGGTGACTTCGATTTGACGGTTGCCTTGTTCAGCCGCGGTTTGAGCCTGGCCGGCGACCGCGCTCGCATTCGAGGCGTTGCCAGCGTTGGCTTTGATCTTCGAGCTGATCTCGGTCACCGAGCTCGAGATCTCCTCGACCGAGGAAGCCTGTTCCGTGGCGCCTTGCGAGAGGCTCTGGCTGGCGCTCGATACCTGCGACGAACCGGTGGCTACTTGATAAGCAGCGGAGTTCGCGCGAGTGATGATTTCCCTGAGGACGTTGATCATGGTCTGGAAAGCCTTGCCGAGGCGATCCTTGTCCGAAGCCAACTTGATTTCCACGCTCAGCTCGCCCTTCGCGATCTGTTCCGCGGTGGTTGCCTTCTCGTTGAGGCCTTGGACCATCGAACGAAGGTCTGCGTATACGCCGCGATCCACGTCGGTGCGGAGTTTGAGGTTGGTGTCGCCGGTGGTGACTTGACGAACGATTTCAGTGAGCTCCGCTGGATCAGCGCCGAGCATCGCGAGAGTGTTGTTGGCGATGTAGAGTCCGATGCCCACCGAGCAGGCGACGCCCAGGAGAATGACTATGCTCATCAGAATGCGGGCACGTGTGCCGGACGCCGTAGCCTCGTCCGCGAGTTCTTTTGCGAGCTTGGTCTCAAGGTCGGAAGACTTATCGAATGATTCTTCAGCGGCCGAGAAAGTGTCGCGCGTCGCTGCCTGGGCATCCTGAAGCTTGTCGTGGAAGTCGAGGAACGCCTTGTTATCCTTCTCTTTGGTATTGTTCTTGATCATATCGAATTTTTGCGGCCACATCGCAGCGACTTCGGCCTGTTGAGCTTTCCAAGTCGCGAAGTCCTTCTTGAGCGTGACGAGCATCGTCCTCTCGGCCTCAGACGTTATCGCCTTTTCGTACTTCGCGAGATAATCGTCGGCGACGCCGATGTTTTCCGTATATTCCTTCTGGAAGCGTTCCGCCGAAGCCGCGTCGATGTTGAGCTGCACCATCGCGCGAGCTGCGGAACGCGCTGCGGCATGGGCTTCGCTGGCGCGGAGGACGCTATCGATAGCAGGAACATAGACAGTGGCCAGGTCGTTGGTCGTCTTGAGGATCTGGGAGATGATGAGCGTGCCGACCGATCCGATGACCAGGGCGAACGCCGAGGAGATGATAAAGCCGAAAATAAGTTTAGAGCGCAGTGTCTTATTCACAGAATCTCCCTGACCGATAAACATGCTCCGCGTAAGACGTGCGGGATGCTTCGTCGATTGAAATGAGCAGTAAAAATAACTTGTGCCCGATCGGATTAATGAACGTGAAATGTAACTCAGGTCTGCTTTTTTTTATTAGGGACTAGTCTTTTATATTTATTGTTGGGGACTTAAAATTTTTTCGCGGGAATTTCTTTGTCGAGCCGGTGAGTCGAACGCCGCATAAAAGTTTCGAGGCGAACGCTGAATGCGATGTCGAAGGGGTAGTTGCCGGGGAGGCTTGGGTAGAAGTCCGGGGCTCGCTAGGATTGCGGACTGCCAATGTCCGCCCAGAGCAACAGCTTCCTGTCCAAATACTCCGACATCGTCCTCGCCTGCGTGGTGGTGGCCATCATCGGGATGATGATCGTCCCGCTGCCCACGATGCTGCTGGACGTGCTGCTCACCCTGAACATCAGCATCTCCGTGGTGCTGCTGCTCATCTCCCTCTACGTGCCGCAGGCGCTGAGGCTGTCGGTCTTCCC
>JASLCY010000041.1 GCA_030151925.1 Oligoflexus sp. | reverse complement strand
GGAGGCAATCGACTCCGAGCTTGCGCATGGGAAGGTTGTGGGCGACGAGGGCCGAAATCGCGTCGACGACGACCAAAGCCGAGCTGGCGTTTGTTTTGATGACCTGGGTGAGTTCGGCGACCGGGAATGCGACCCCGGTGGAAGTCTCGTTGGCTTGGAAGAACACGGCCTTCACATCAGGATGGGCCTTGAGGTGCTTTTGTAGAATTTCCGCCTTCGGTGCTTCGCCCCAGGGGACCTCGTAAGAAATAACCTCACATTGATAAGCTGAAGCGAGTTTGCCCCAACGCTCCCCAAATTTGCCGCCATTGATCACAAGAACCTTATCTTTGGCGTTGGTCAAGTTGACCACGGCTGCTTCCATAGCGCCCGTTCCGGAGCTGGTGAGGATCAGAGGCGCTTCGCTGCTGTCGAAGAAGGGCTGGAGCAGATGCCGCGCGTGGAGGAACTTCTCCCGGAAGAGATCGGTGCGATGGTAGACGTTGGTGCTGAGGGCCGCGATAGCGGAGGCCTGGGGAACAGGAGTTGGGCCGGGACAGTACAAGCGGTCTTTGACGAAAGCATAGTCTTGCATGGGAGGCTCCTGAAGTTGCGCTGAGCGTGCGAACTTAAGGTTTCTCCCAGGTGGCTCTCGCGTGCAACGAGAAAATCAGGTGGCGACGGTCTGGGTGTTGCCGGATTGAACGCTCGGGACGGGGACGTTCAGGGACTGCCCGAGCTTCAGACGCTTCACGTTGATGTTTGGGTTGGTCTCGAGGATCTTCTTCACGCTCACCTTGTAGCGGCGGGCGATCGAGGCGAGCGTGTCGCCGCGTTTGATGCGGTGGATGAGGATGTCCGAGATCGTGAGGCGCTCGAGTTCGGGCTCGATCGCCGCCCAGCGGGTCTCGAGGCCGTGCGGGACGTGGAGGCTATAGAACTTGCGGCGAACCGGGTTGATGGGCGGCGTGAAGCTCTGCATCAGCTCCGGGTTCCAACGCATCAGATCCGCTGCGGGAACGCCGAGGCGGCTCGCGATATCATCGAGGCGGTAGGCGTTGTAGAGATCGATCTTCGCGCTCGGCATCCGGCTCCGGACGTCGGCGACCACATCGAAGCCGTAGGTCGGCGCGTGGCTCGCGACGATCAGCGCGGCGAGGAGCTTCGGCACGTAGTCCTTGGTCTCGGCGCGCAGGTAAGGGGACTTCGCGAGCACCCAGTAATCGCGCGTGCGCATCGCTTTCATGGCTTTCAGGACTTTGCCGGGACCGGCGTTGTACGCGGCGAGGGCCAGGTACCAATCCCCGAACTGGCTATAGAGATCCTTGAGATAACGGGCGGCCGCCAGCGTGGATTTCACGGGATCGCGGCGCTCGTCGACGAAGTAGTTGACCTGCAGGCCGTAGTGCTCGGCGGTGGGCTTCATGAATTGCCAGGTGCCGGCGGCGCGCGCATGGCTCAGAGCGTTGTTCGAGAAGCCGGATTCTATCATCGCGAGGAAGAAGAATTCCTCGGGCAGGCCTTCCTTCTCGAGGGCCGGCAGGACCGTCTCGCGGAACGAGGCGCTGCGGACGAGCCACAGCAGGAATTCGGCCCGGCCGCGACCGGTGAAATTAGAGATCCAGGCGAGCACGCGGGAGGAAGGGCGAATGGGCGAGCCGGCGAACTCGAGCGGCAGCTGGTAGCGCAGGGCCTTAAAGCTCTCTTCATCCGCGATATGCGCCGCGTCGCGGCCGGTCAGCTGCTTCGAGAACTCATTGCGGACGTGCTGGGTATAGATGTCGTCGTTGCAGAAGCGGGTCTGGATCGGTTCGTCGGCCTTCGTCTCCACGGGCCGGCTGTCTGCGTTCGGCGTCACGACCTCGGGCGGAGTCACCACGACGGAATTATTGCTCGTGCTTTGGCACGAGGCCGCGAGGAATGCGATAATAGTAAGAAGGTAAAGCCTCAAACGCGAACTCCAGATCAGGGAAATCTTCCCGGTGATGCTGTCTCAACGTAAGAGTCTTCGGCGGCTTTGGTTCAGACCTTAGGGGTTAATCTTCTCGGCGAGGCGTTTCATGTCCTCGGACTTCTGCTGCAGCTGGGCCGAGCTCATTGATTTATAATAGATATTCGCATCGCTTTGCTCATCCTTCGATTTGCCCTTGGCAAGTTGCGCAAAGGCGATGGAGGCCTGAGTGAAAGCCTTCTTCTGCAGGTCCTTGAATTGCGGATACTGCTCGGCGAGCTCCACGTAGCGATAGGCGCAGGCATGGTAGATGCCTTGTTTGCAATAGAACCTGGCGATGAATTCCGAGTGGTCGGCGACGCGGCGGCGGCCGGTGTTCAGCAGCTCCTCGGCCTTCGCGCGGTTGGGGCTCTGCGGATAGGTGTCGAGCAGCTTCTGCCACTCCGCGATCGCCTTGAGCGTATACTCCTGCTCGCGATCGATGTCGTCCGGCGCCTCGGCCCAGTATGATTCGCCGATGCGATACTGCGCGAAATCCGCTTTCTCGTGACGCGGGTGGAGTTTCACGAATTGTTCATAGGCTGCCGCGGCTTCGGGATATTGCGCGAGTTTGAAGTGCGAGTCGGCGATCATCAGTTCCGCATCGGGCGCATTTTTACTATAAGGAAAGCGGGATTTGAATTCGCCGAGCTTCGTTATGGCTTGTTCATAGAGCTCGTCGTCGTAAGGCGCACGCGCCTGGGCAAAGTTTGCAGTGGGATCGGAAGGGTCTACCGCTTTATCCGCACAACCTGCAGCGAGCTCAAAGAAAATGACCAGAGGTATAAGAAGGTTGGGGAATATTTTACGAAATTGCATGTGATGCCCTTCAAGTACTTGAAGTTTTACCGATAAACTAACATAAGGTCATGAAGGCAGCATTGACCCCTAGGACGAAGCCCACTTAGTTTTAAAGGCGTGAGTGGTACCTGACAAGCATTTTACACGCCATCCACCCCTAAGCTACGTCGAACCGATAGATGAGGCCCTGTTGAAGAGAGAAAGCCACAAAATCACCCTATTCACTGGCGTGCCAAGGCAGAGCTGGTACTGGGTTATCGCGGCGATCCTCATTTCACTCCTCTTCCACGTCCTCTCGCTCATCGAGTTGCCGAAGTACGAGCGCAACCCTCTCCTGCCAGCCCCTCAGACCAAAAAGGAAGAGGTGAAGGTCAATATCGTCCACAAGAAAGTGGACGCCCAGAAGCGACCGAACGAGCCGCAGAAGAAGATCCTCGAAACCCCGCTCGCCGAAACCAAGGCGCCGACCGCTCCTTCGCGCCTCGGCGCCCAGGATCATATGACCGAGAAAGAGACCAAGGTCTCGCAGAATCTCCCGCGCCCGAAAGCGGCCGACCCCGGCCAGGCCGGAAACGCGACCAAGACTCAGAAGGAAGCGCACGCTCAGCCGCGCCCTGCTGAAGAGCAAAAGGAAGAAGCGAAGCCTAAGTCGATGACCATGACGCCGCATAAGTCCCAGCTCGCGGAAGAAAAGCGTCAAGACAAGCTACAGTCGATTACGGCCAAGGACGGTACAGTCGTCGTTCCCCAGAAGGAAAAGATGACCCCGCGAAACAACTACGAAAAACTCATGCCGACCTCAAAGGAGATGACCTCTCAGGTGGCGGCGGGGTACCAGGATTATATCGACGACGAGGTCGCGACCGGCCCCAAGATCGATATGAACACGACCAACTTCCGCTGGATCGGGTATTTCACCAATATGCGGAAAGCCATTGAAATGGTTTGGGTTTATCCTTCGGAAGCGGTACGCCGCGGCCTGCAGGGTGAAACGCTCGTGGAATTCACCATCAAACGCGACGGCACCCTGGCCCGGGTAAAAGTCGTGCAATCTTCCGGCTATAAGGTCTTAGACGACGCCATAGTCGAGGCTTTGCGCCTCGCCGCCCCCTATGCCCCCCTCCCCTCCGGGTTCAAAGAGGATCGATTGACCGTGACCGGATCCTTCCGGTACGTGCTCACGGCTTACGCAGGTGGTCCCTAAGTCCCGGGATAAACAAATTTAATCCTCTAGGCTTCTTCCCGACATCCAGGTAATCTTAACTGGAACATGCCTTGCATACGTATTGACGACTGCTCTGCTTCTAGAATTGACTCTAGCTAGAACATGTCCTTATGCGTGGAGAGAGGGACTATGGATACCGCATCGAAAACTAAGGTTCAGCCAGGCACCATCGTGACCCGTGTCGAGGAAATCGATACGACTTTTGAACTGCGAGTCTCGAAGCCAGTGGACGAGCAGCTCCTCTCCCTTTTCGAAACCATACAGACGCCCGGCGTCGGTTCGCCCGAATCGCACCGCAACGACTGCCTGGAGAAAGCGGCTCATGCCTTGAATAAGGCGCACGGCTGCGTCGCGCTGCAAAATAGGGCGGCTCTCGATGAGATCGCTCAAGACCTCTCGCACAACGCCCTGAAGATGGGCGCCGGCAAACTCCTGAGTTCGGCGATCGAATTCCAGGGCCTGGCGCGCATCGGCGATTTCAAGACGGCCGCGGAACTCCTCGGCCGCATGGAAGTCGAATTGATCGAAGTGCGCGCTCACTACAGTTAATTCGCGGGAAAATATCCTTTGGTCATGAAAAAGCCCCGGAGCCATCCGCGGGCTTTTTCATTTTGCACCGGTATCGTGTAGGTTGCCCCGTTCTGGGCGAATTCGCCCCAATCCTTCAGGATCACCCATTCGGTAGCGCCGCCCTCCTGATTCTTCTTATCCTGCGCGAGGCCTTCGAGGAGGGCATCGATAAAGCTGTCGAAGCTCAGGCGGCCGAGGCCCATGTGCTTCTGGAAAGCGATGGGCTTCATCAGGAAGGTGGAGCCGAGCAGGAGTTTTTCCAGGGCCGTGAAGGTCTCGTCCGGAAGCATCTTAAGCCCGTGGCTCAGATAGAGCGCGAAGTAGAGGCCGATGCCGACGGCCTCGCCGTGGAGGATGGGGTCATCGGGCTCGGTTTCCTGCGAGATCTTCTCGAGGGCGTGCGCGAGCGTGTGGCCGAGATTGAGGACGGCGCGTTTGCCGGTTTCGTTCGGGTCCTCTTCGATGATCTCGGCTTTGACTTCGATTAGCTCTTTGAGGAAGGGCCGGACGGCTTCCGGAGTGGGGGGCAGCGCGGCGACTTTCGCTGAGAGATCCTTATCACCGCGGATCAAGGCGTGTTTAAAGCCTTCGGCCAGGCCGGCCTTGAACTCGCGTTCCGGGAGGGTGTTGAGGAACCTCGGCACGATGAGGACTTCCGTGGGGAACGCGAAGAGGCCGAGCTGGTTCTTGCCGAAAGGTTCGAAGTTCACCCCGGTCTTTCCTCCGACGCAGGCATCGAGCATAGCGAGGAGAGTCGTCGGGATCAGGCGGAATTCGCGATTGCAAAGCGCGGCGGCAAAGGCTGCCGTGTCGGCGAGTATGCCTCCACCCACGACAGAAATGGGGCCCGAAGTCTGGGAAATCCAGTGAATCATGCTCGAAACAGTCGCAAGCGACTTCGTCTGTTCGGTAAGGTCGAGGACGTGATCCTGCGTTTTCGTACGGAAACACCAGAGTTTTGCGACGTTCTGGTCGAGGACTGCGGCACCCTTATATTCATAAAGTATCGCATAGGGATCGGCATCGACGATGCGTACGGGATAGGTTCCGTTGAGGCTCAACGGAGCTTCGCCGAAGACCTGCACGCCCCGGCGGAAGATTTGCGCCGCCTTCTGCGCAGCAGATTTTTCCCGGTTTTGCAGGGCTTCGAGCTTCCAGCCGGTCGAGCGGCTGAGCTTACGGCTGAAGGCCTGGTGCAGCGCATCGATCGTTCCGGAGGGCCAGCCGAGGTGCGGTTCGAGCGGATGATCGGCAAGTGATGCGCCCGCGTCCCAGGCGAACCAGTTCTTCACGATAGGGGGCGGCGTGGTCATAGCCCAGTTGATGACGAGACCTTCGGATGCTGAGGCTCCACGAACGTTCATGTTTTTCCCCGTTCTTCGTAAAAGCCCAATCCCGAGGGAGAGGGCCCGGCTCAGGTTTTGGATCCCGCTGCCGAAACTTTAGCTTGGAAGCATTACTTTTCGGAAAGCAATGCTGACGGCAGAACCTAGGAAGGGATCTAGATACTCATGAATCAGCGCAACAAGAATTCCGCCGACCGCTCCCTCAGGAAGCAGGTAGAAGCGATGACCCGGAAGAAGCTTGCCAGCCAGAACATAGTCGATCTTAGCGACTTCCGCAGTTTGCGCAAGGATCTGCATCAGCCGACCATCCTGGTCGTCGATGACGAGGAGATGATGCGCAGCGCGTTGAAGCGTATTCTCGAGACCGAAGGCTATCGCGTAGTCCTTGCGGAAGACGCCATGAGCCTCTCGCAGATCCTCGATAGCGTGAGTTATGACCTGATGCTCCTGGACATCGGCCTGCCTTGGGTTGATGGCCTAGAGCTTTGTGCTATGTTGAAAGGACATCCTTCGGTCAGCCAGGTGCCGGTCGTTCTCGTTTCGGGCCGCAAAACCAAGGAAGACATTGAGAAAGGCTTTGCTGCGGGCTGCGATGACTACGTAACTAAGCCATTCGAAGTTGATACAATTCTTGAAGTTGTGTCAAAAGCACTCACCCCGGCGCAAGTTGCGAAATAAACAAAAATCTGGACGCTCTGTTCTTGACAGTTGTTTAGAACCTCGATATTCCTAAAAGCCTCTCGAGTTCTTCAGTATCTCATTTGTTAGAGCAAGTGACCGTGAATCACTGGGTCGGCGGTTCGAGCCCGTCCTGAGGAGCCATCTTTCAGATGGCAAACACGAAGAAAGAAGCCCCTGGCGTGAGCCTGGGGCTTTTTCTTTTTGACTCTCATAGGGTTTCCTCCTGAATGACCACCAACGAGCCCTTCTCTCCCTCATTCAATGCAAATATCCCAACGCCATGTGCCAGTTGAAGAAGCCGGATTCCCCATGAAAGCTCACGCTGTTTTTTAAAAATGCGCATGAGAACCTTGTCTTCGAAGGTGAGGGAATCATGAAGAAAGCCGTGTGTTATTCCTTGTTGGGTTTGCTCTTGGGATTGTGCTTTAGCAAGGGAGGCAGCCAGGCTGCGGAAGCTCCTCAAAGCCATGATAAGGTTGAAACCGTAGCAAGTGTGCAGGACCCTGATTTTTCGGGAGTGGTCGTCACCAAAGAAGGCCGAATCTTCCTCGGTTTTCCACGGCACGCGGTGGATCACAAAGGTCCGACGCTGGCCGAGTATAAAGACGGTCGTCTCATCCCTTTTCCAAACAAGGAAATGACCTATTTATCCACTGCGCCCTGGTCGGAGCAACTCGTTAGCCCTCATGGAATGACCTTGGATGCAGAGGGGCGCCTCTGGCTGATCGACGATGGCAAGCGCGCAGGTATCAAGGAGATTCCCGATGGCGCCGCGAAGGTCGTCGGGATCGATGTGAAGTCGGGGCGTATCTTTCGAACGGTCGTCATCAAAGCGCCCGCTCTGCTGCCAGACAGTCATTTGAATGACCTGCGCATAGATCTAACGCATGGTACCGAGGGAATGGCCTACATCACGGATTCATCCTTCGGTACTCGATCGGCACTCGTCGTCGTGGATTTAGCCAAGGCCAGTGCGCGAAGGGTGCTTGCCCAGGATGCTTCGACGCAAGCTGTTCCTGGCTTCTCGGTCTTTCTCGAGGGCAAGCCGCATGTCTATGATGCCGAGCATCCGACGTTTCCTATCGGCGGCGCCGATGGGATCGCCTTGAGCCCTGACTCTAAACGAGTTTATTGGACCCAAATCTCTGGCCGAAGACTCTATAGCCTGCCAAGCGCTAGCCTCTCCGATCCTCGCATAACGGACGAGGATCTCTCGAAAGCCATCCGTGATGAAGGCGAGCGCCCTGCCTGCGATGGGATCGACTCGGATAGCAAGGGCAATCTCTATTTCGGAGCCTTTGAGCATCAGTCTGTCATCCGCAGGACCCCTAAGGGAGAGCTGGAAGTGCTGGCACACGACTCTCGATTTGTGTGGCCGGACGCACTTTTCGTGAGCGGTAAATTTCTCTATGTCAGTCTCGGCCAATGGAATCGCCTGGCGGGATTCAATGGAGGCAAGGATCTCCGTAAACCGCCCTATCAGCTCGTTCGCATCCCTATCGATTAAAATAGGTCTTCTAGGAAAAAGGCCGAAAGCTGCGACCGAGACGCTAAGCCGGATTTTCTGTAGATCGCATTGGTCTGTTGTTTGATCGTCTGCTCAGAGCTCTCTCGGATCGAAGCGATTTCTTTGTTCGTGAGGCCTTTCAGGATGAGTCGGGCGATTTCTTGCTCGGCCTTGGTCAACTGCCATATCCGAAATTGCTCGTCGATGGCGGTGCTCAAACCCGATTTGACCTCGGCCACCTTTCTTTTCCATTGCTCAGCGTCAAGCTCAAGTCTCTTGAGACGATCATCGGAAACCTTTAGATGGGTCCTCAAGAGGCGCAGCCTCATTGTCCAGATCTTCATCAGGCCGAACAGAGCTAGCCCGATCAGAGATACTTCTAGGGCGACATGGGAAAGGCTCCCTCCAGCCGACAGGTCCATAAGAATATCCACAAGCACCATGAGTGCGATGAGTCCAAGAACTATCGACAGGCCCAACGCCTCTTTGCGGCTTTGAATGTACATAGTACTTTCGTTGTAACGTGTTGAACGAACTCGAATATTTACCAGTTAACTTTCGTATTATGGACGAGGAAGAGCTTTGCGAAGAAGCTCGGAGGGCATTTGAAACTTATCCAAGGAGTAAGCCCTCATGTTCAACACACCTCAATTTCATTTGGTACTCAACCACTTTCCTATCGTCGGCTTCATTTTGATGGTTCCAATAATGATAATTGTCTCCATTATCAAGAGTGTTGAGTACAAGCGTCTTGCCCTCCTGGGAGTCGCAGTCGTCGGACTCTTGGCCGTCCCAGCCTACCTGACAGGAGAGCCGGCCGAAGACGTTGTTGAAAAATATCCCGGAATATCGGAAGAGAAAATCAAGGACCATGAGGAGTCCGCAGAGATCGCTTTGGTCGCAGCGCTCCTGTCATCGGGTTTGGCTTTGTCGGGCTGGGTCATGACTCGCAAAAATGAGGCCCGCCTTGCAATCGTGATCCCCGTTTTAACCGTGTCCGTCTTGGCCTCGAGTGGATTCATGGCCTGGGTCGGCCATGTAGGTGGTAAGATACGGCATCCTGAGATCGATGGTGCTGGGCAAGGTGTGGCAGGCACCGTCGGTGGAGCGGAGAAAGAGGAATCCCACGACGACGACTGAAGTGAGTCCGGGAATTTTGTAATCTCAATGGAATTTGGAGTATGCGTGAGTCGAAAGAATGCCGCCCACATAGAAAACCATAGAAGTGATCGCATTGCCTGGTTGAGGGCGGCCGTCCTCGGGTCCAACGACGCGATTGTATCAACGGCCGGGCTCATGCTGGGCGTCGCAGCCGCTCAGGCCAATCGCGGTTCCATCCTCATAGCAGGCATATCCGGACTGGTAGCGGGTTCGATGTCCATGGCCGTGGGCGAATATATTTCCGTAAGTTCTCAGCGCGACTCTGAACAGGCGGATATCGAGAAGGAAACGAAAGAGCTCGCAACGCAGCCGGAGTCGGAGCTAGAGGAGCTCACTCAGATTTATATGGAAAAAGGCCTGCAAAGGCCGTTGGCGGCGGAAGTCGCCAAGCAATTAACGGCTCATGACTCCCTGGCTGCCCATTTGCATGATGAACTTGGTCTTAAGGAGGGTGAGCTTGCGCATCCTCTTCAGGCTGCGTGGGTGTCCGCCATCAGCTTTGCGTCGTTTGCCCTGCTTCCGATAATTTTTGTGCTGGTATCGCCCGAGGATCTGCGGGTCTCCTTTCTCCTGATCTCGTCACTCGTGAGTTTGGTGGCCTTGGGAGGTCTGGGCGCGTATCTGGGAGGCGCGCCAATTCTCAAGGCGGCCTTGCGGGTGGCTCTCGGAGGGGCGCTGGCCATGGCGATTTCAGCAGGTGTTGGACGCATCCTGGGAGTTGCCGTAGGTTGATGAAGGCATTCATGCTTCGATCAATTTCAAATACTCTGCTTTTTAATGGCTAAGGAAGCTGAAGGAAAAATATTTTTTCGGCCTCACCAGCCACCATCTCTCCTTCCCCAAGCCGTTCCGGGCGGCATTTCGCTTCAAGGCCATAGACAAAGGGCCGCTGAGTTAAGGGCCGACTACTCGAACCGATAAGAGAG
>JASLCY010000040.1 GCA_030151925.1 Oligoflexus sp. | reverse complement strand
TTGCTCATGGGCGACCTTATCCTCGGCTGAAGTCTTGAAGATGCGTTCGACGCTTCGCATCGCATCCTTGGACAACAGGCTCTTCGCGTATTGGACCAAAGAAGCGATGCGAGGATCGACTCTCAGGTTCTTCTCATCGACCGTGATGAGGAGGCCCTTCTTCTTCAGCAATTGTATATGTTTCTGGACGAAAGTCTTCTCGGAGACCTCCGGGTTGTTCAGGCCGCTCAGAATCGCGAATCGCTGGGCCATGCGCTCGCATTGCAAGAGGAACTCCTCGCTGTTCACCAGCCCGCGCTCGCTGTGCTTCGCGAGCAGGAGCGCGGTCATGATGAAACGGTCGAAGGTCACGCCCATGACCTGCGAGAGGATGTCGAGCACCGCGGAGCCGTCCGACTGCGCCGGCGGGCGGCGATACGATGTCGAAGGGCCTTCGCCCTCCTTCCGGAGGAGGCCGATCTCGACCATGGCGTCGGCGTAGCGGATGACGACGTCTTCGACTTCGTGCTCCGACCAGCGCAGGTTGTCTTCCGAGAGCACGGTGTACATCTCCGCGCAGCCCTTCGCGAGGCGCTTGGCGTTCATGCCTTCCTGCTGATGGAAGAAGCGGGCTATCATCGCCGGCAGGATGAAGACGTGCACCACGTTGTTGCGATAGTAGGAGATCAGCGCCGCGTCCACGTCGTTCACGAAGGCGACGTCGCCCGCCGCGTGTTTGTAGAGCGAGATGCTCTTGAGCTTCTGCGCCGAGTCCAGGATCTCCGCGAAGTTCTCCTTCACGATCTGCACGCGCGGCGAGTAGGGCAGCCGCTTGTTGAGCTCGATCATCTTCTCGACGAAGGCCTGCAGCTCCTCGAGCGGGAGCGCGTTATGGTTCGCCGCGAGCAGGCCGAGGCCGACCAGCGACACCGGCGTGAGCACCGCCGACTCGTTGAGGTTCTTCGTCACGTTGAGGGCGAGCTCGTTGACGACCGGGCTGATCCATTCCGGTTTGGCATCGGCCTCGTCGCGCCAGCCGGGTTGCATCGCATCGAGATAACGATCGAGGATGATCGGCTGGCCGTAGGACATGTAGACTTTCCCGTAATAGGCCTTCAGCAGTTTCCGCGCGCCGAGCAGCTGGCCCATCGATTCGGTCTTCTTGGTGCCGCCGCTGAGCTCGCGCAGATAGCTCTTCACCTCCATCACCTTATCGTAACCGAGGTAGACGGGAACGATGGCGACCGGACGCTCGTGGTTGCGCACGAAGCTCTTCACCACCATCGCCAGCATGCCGGTCTTGAGCGCCAGCGGGCGCCCCGTGCGGCTGCGGCCGCCTTCCGGGAAGAAGGAGAGCGGATAACCGTGGGTGAGGAGGTAGCTGATATATTCTTCGACCACGGCGGTATAAATGCGGTTGCCGCGGAACGAACGGCGAATGAAGAAACCGCCCGCCCGGCGCAGGAACCAGCCCATGGGGAAGAAGTTGAGGTTGATGCCCGCGGCGGTGTGGGGGCTCGGCAGGCCGCTGTGATACACCTGATAGTTCACGAGGAGATAATCGAGATGGCTCCGATGGGTCGGCAGGTAGACGATCTCGTAATTCTCGGCCGCGAGTTGAGTCGGGATCTCGAGGTTGAAGACTTCGATGCCGGAGAAGATCTTGGTCCAGAGCCTCGTCAGGAGTATCTCGAAGGTCCTGATCATCGAATAGGTCATGTCCGCGGTCAATTCCCGCCCATAACGGATCGCGTCGGCCTCGAGCCGCCGCATCCTCTGCTCGTTGCCCTTCGCGTCCTTCTCGATCTCCTGGCGAACCTGGCGGCCGTTCACGATGCGCGAGATCACCTGCTCGCGCACGTAGAGCTTCTGCCCGAGGATCGTGCCGCGCATGCGGCGGAAGTGGATGCGCAGCATGCGGCGGATCTTGCGTGCGCTGCTCTCGGCGTTCTCGCCGGCCGCGCTTTCGAGCGTAAAGGGCTTGCCGAAGTATACGTTGTTGTTGCGGCCCTGGGCGAGCACGATGAAGAACTTCTGCAGCCAGCCCGCGTCCTCGTCGTCGTTGAAGATCAGCTTGAAGATCGAAGGCTCCGTGTTCCCCGGATCCTTGCCCCAGAACGGCGAGACCGGGATGACCTTGGCTTTGTTGTTGGTCTTCTCCGCCTGCTCGATGACGTGCAGGAGCACGTGGCTCGGCTTCAGCTTGCGGATCCTCTTGATCGGCCCGGTCTTCTCGAGGAAGAGGCAGATCGCGCGGCGCTTGCGGGTGAAGTCGAGGCCGAGGTCGGGCTCGGGCAGGCCGTGGCGCCGGCAGGTCATGAGGAGGACGAGGTAATCGATGATCGAGCGCTTCGGCAGCACATAGATCACCGGCGCATCGCCGATTTCGAGATATTCCGTGAGGTTCTCGGGATGGGCGGTGGTCTGCACCCAGAGGAGCACCGGCCTGAGGATATAAGAGAGGAGCAGATGACCGAGGCTAATCAGGAACTTCATGGTCAACCGAACTCCAAGTTATCGATGAGGCGCACGCTGCCGAGATGCGCGGCGACCAGGGCGACGGCGGGTTTATCCACCGCGCCGGCGAATTCCGCGAGTTTGTCCTGCGTGCGGATCTCGATATATTCCAGGCGGATCGCCGGAGCCTCGGCGAGTTCGTCCTTGAAGATGCGCGACAGCTTCTCGACGGATGTCTCGCCCTTGCGATACGCTTCCGCCATCGCCGTCATCGCTTTGTAAAGCTGCGGGGCCACGGCCCTCTCGTCCGGCGTGAGGCGAAGGTTGCGGCTGCTCATCGCGAGGCCGTCGGGTTCCCGTTGAGTCGGGCAGCCGATGACTTCGAGGTTCATGCAGAGATCCTTCACCATCAGGCTCACGACGCGAAGCTGCTGGTAATCCTTGAGGCCGAAGAACGCGTAGTCCGGCTGCACGAGGTTGAAGAGTTTGTTCACCACGGTGAGCACGCCGTTGAAGTGCCCCGGCCGCGCTTTGCCGTCGAGGATGGTCGCGGCCTCGTTGTTCGTGACGGCGGTCTGAAAGCCTTCGGGATACATGTCCGTCGCGAGCGGCGCGAAGAGCGCGTCGACCTTCGCCGCGTCGAGCGCCTCGAGGTCTTCCTTCAGCATGCGCGGATAACTGGCGAAGTCTTCCTTGGGGCCGAATTGCAGCGGATTCACGAAGATGCTGACGACGACGCGCTGCGCTTTTTTCTGCGCGGCCTCGACCAGCGATATATGGCCTTTATGGAGAGCGCCCATCGTCGGGACGAACGCGATTTTCTCACCTTGGGCTCGCCACGCTTTGACCTGCGCGCGCAGATCCGCTGGAGCGATGATTGTGCTAACTGGCACAGCGACCTCATGTGTCAAAATAGACTTGGCTATAGGACAGCAAAGACTCGCTAGTATTACACGTTCTGGGCTTATAGAGCAAACGCTGGTGGGCGAGGGAGTAGGCTGGTTTGTAGGCTATTTTTCGCGGACTTGGATTTGGAAAGTTAGGTAAGGAGTCATACAAATCGCCCTCATGGCAACTTGGGCTCATCCTGAGCCGTGCTCGTGGTTCGCATGGAACCTTATCTGCCCCGTAGAGACCCCTTCAGGTCCCGACCTACTCATTTCCGTGGAGAATCGCTCTCCATACCAAACTCTTCGGTAAGAATTCGCTGAACTTTAGGCCAGGCAGAACTTTTGGAGGACGGACGGCAGGCCCGGAGCGCGGCAGATCCTGCCGACTGCGGTCCCGCGCTCCCATAAAAGCGGATTATAGTTTTGTTTTGTCGGATTTTTTCGCGAGGGTCGCTTCCGAGACGGCGAAGGTCATGTAGCGCTTCTCGCCTTTAACGCCTTTGCTGGGGATCACCTGATCCTTGAACCGGATCTCGACCGCGGACATGTCGTCCACGAGGAGGCGGAGCTGCTCGTCGAACTGGAAGCGGTAAGTCGCCGGTTGATACACTTCGACGGTTTGTTTGTCCTTATCGCGGCCGACGCGCAGGGAGACGGGCGATTTCACGATGATATCGAGATGCTCGACGCCGGTGCCGCGAACGATCGCTTCGGCTGCGGCGGTTTTCGCGGCTTCAGGGGCGGCTGATGCGGCCGCTCCGGGAGCCGGGGTCGGCGCGGGCGCTGTCGGCGTCGCCGGCTCGGGCTGAGCGGGGGCAGCGGCCGTATCCGCGAGTTTTTCTTCGTTCGGATGCGAGGATTTGATGCTTTGATAAACGCTCTGCGAGATCCAGAGGACGCCGAGCAGGACAGGGATCGCGATGAGGACGGGCCGGGCGACTTTCCAGGAAGAGGCGGCGGCCTTCTTCACCTGGGCGGGATCGACCTGCGGTTTGCGTTCGGCCTTGCGAACGGCCACGGGTTTGGGAGTTTTGATATCTTTCGGCGTCTCGGCATAGGATTCAACGCCTTCCGCGCCGATCGCCTGATCGTAGAGGGCGACCAGGGCCTTGGCGTCGCACCCGTAGGCGCGGCAGAGGTTGCGGACGAAACCGCGGCCGAAGATCTCGCCAGGGAGCACATCGAACGATTCGTTCTCCAGGGCTTCGATGAACGTCACGGAGATCCGAGTGGAAACGGCAGCTCGCTCCAATGAGTAACCGGCTTTTTCTCGTGCCGCCTTCAGAGCCTCACCGAAGGACAGGGACGGGGAAAAAGGGCCTTCCGAACCGTGAATCTCACTCGTCATATCGTGTCTCCAAACTTGCCGGGGGCTCCGGCCACTTCCTAAGTGGAGTTAACCATATTAAACTAGAAGTAAGAACCAGAAACTGCATCGTCCAACGCATACAAGGGGGGCTCCCTGTGTTGCGAACTTACTCCGGTATTTTTCGCTTCTATGTCTTGATTATCCTAATCTTAAGTGCGCCAGCTTGTCAAACACTCAAAACAGAACCTGTTGACGATAAAAAGGCCGAGGATATCCTGGCCACTCAAAAGAGTATGATCGTCAACTACATCAACCTGGGCCAGCCCCAAATGGCGCTTCGCGAGATCCGCCCGCTGGAGAAGCAGTACCCCAAGGATGGCGACCTCAAGAACCTGATGGGCCTCGTCTTCCTCGCCATGCAAAACCCCAAGGTCGCGCTCGGCTACTTCGAGCAGGCCTATCGCATCGATCCGCGCGCGCCGGTCGCCCTCAATCTCAGCTCCGCCCTGATCGAATCCGGCAACCCTTCACGAGCCGTTAAGATCCTGAAGGAAGTGCAGGCGAGTCCCGCGGGCAAGGACTACCAATACCCCGAACGCATCCATCATAACATCGGCCTCGCTGCCGAAAGAATGCGCAGGTACGATCTCGCGGAGAAATATTACAAATTAGCCCTGCAGGACAACCCAACTTATTACCTCTCTCTCATGCGGCTTGCTGCAGTGTATGAGCAGGTGAAGAAGCCCGGATCGGCCTACGGCCAGTATTTGAAGGCTTGGGAAGCTTGCCTCAAGTGCTACGATCCCATCCAAGGCGCCGTTAAATTGCAGTTGAACGCCGGCAAAACGCAGCTCGCGGTAAAAACCATCCGAGACTACCTCAACAACAAAGAGCTCGAGCCCGCCGATCGCGCGAAGGCCCAGCAGCTTCTCGGAGTCGCGGACGCCCGCCTCAAGCAGGCGATGAATGCGCGAGGCCCGGACGCGGCGCGCGCGCAATGAGAATCCTCTCCTAACGCCAGGGCTCTCGTGCTACAAATGTCCAGGGAGGTTCAGAGGGCCTCCCGACTCCGTGACCGCCTCGAAAGGAATCGGCATGCATCTTCGGTTCAGAAACTTCGCCCTGCTCCTCGCTCTCGGCACCCCTCTTTTCGCAGCAGACAAAGACAAGACCAACGAGGAAAAAGACGTCGAGCAGCGCTATCGCTCGCTGGAGACGCTCGCGCGCGGCCTCTATTACCTCGAGAACCTCTATGTGGATCCCGCGAAGGTCAAACCGGAAGAGATGACCTATCAGGCCCTGCGCGGGATCGTCAGCAGCCTCGATCCGCATACGATGATCATGCCGCGCAAGGCCTTCGATCAGTTCACCTCGGATACCCAAGGGAAGTTCGGCGGCGTCGGCGTGATCGTCTCGACCGAGAAGGGCAAACTCATCGTGGTTTCGCCTATCGATGATTCGCCGGCCGCCAAGGCCGGCATCAAGGCCGGCGATGAGATCGTCGCAATCGATGACGTCCAGATCGACAAGATGAAGATGAACGACACCTCGGACCTGATGCGCGGCAAACCCAACACCAAGGTCAAGCTGCAGATCCGCCGCAAGGATGCTCCCACTCCCCTGAATTTCACGCTGGTGCGCGAGATCATCAAGGTGAAGTCGGTGCGTTCGGAGGATCTCACCCACGATATCGTCTATGCCCGCATCGCGAGCTTCCAGGACGCGACCGCCGACGAGCTCAAGGCTATCGTCGAGAAACGCGCGAAGACCGCTAAAGGCATGATCCTCGATCTCCGCGACAACCCGGGCGGCCTCCTCGATCAAGCGGTGAAGGTCGTCGACCTCTTCATCGAATCGGGCGTGATCGTCTCGACCGTCGGTCGCACCGATAAGGACGTCGAACGCGAGTACGCGCATAAAAAAGGTACTTATGCGGACCTCCCGCTCGTCGTGCTGATCAACGGCGGCAGCGCCTCGGCCTCGGAGATCGTCGCCGGCGCCCTCCAGGATCACGAACGCGCCCTGCTCATGGGCACGACCTCGTTCGGCAAGGGTTCGGTGCAGACCCTCGTATCCCTGCCCGACCAATCGGGCCTCAAGATAACCGTGGCGCGCTACTTCACGCCGAAGGATCGTTCGATCCAGGCGAAGGGCATCACCCCGGACGTGATCGTTCCCCTCCAGCAGAACGATCAAAAGGGCGAGACCGGCTACCGCAAGGAATCCGACCTGAAAGGGCACATCGAGAGCCACGACCTCTCGGATCTAGCGAAGACCTCGGGCATCAGCACCGAGATCGTCGCTTGGCCGGAAGAAGCCCGCCGCGACAACCAACTGGTCTCGGCCTACTCGTTCCTCCGCAGCATGCGTTTCTTCGATGGGCGCAAGATGAAGGTGCCGACCGAAAAGTAACGAGCGGGACTTTAGGAAAAAACGCAGGCCACCTCTTTATAAGAGGTGGTTTTTGTTTTTGGTGTCGATGGAACAGTCATCATCGTCAGCGCGACAGACGAATCCCGCTCTACGACGGCCCAAGGAATAAGTGATTTCAATGACTTACATGAAAATTGGCCGTGGCACATGCGTTGCATAAAGGTCCGAGGCTTAACACACAACTCGCATCACCTGGAGTCAGCATGAAAAATCGCGCTTTGTCTCTTACGCTCATGTCCGCAACGCTCGCTCTCGTCGCCTGCGGCCAACCGAACAAATCGGTGAACTCGCAATCATCGGCCGACAACGCCATCAATCGCGAGCATTGCTTGAGCAGTAACAATCAGGCCACCTGCTTCGTCGAAGTCGAGAAAGGCTCGAAAAGCACCTTCTACGCTCCTGAGAGCGATTACGAAAGCCTCGTGACCAATCCTCTGCTCGCCGACCTCAACATCTCGATGCAGAAGGTCAGCGATAAATCCTACGCCGCCCTCTTCAGCGAAAGAGCGACGCCTTCGGTCGTCTATGACGAGAGCACGGCCGCTAAGGTCGATATCTACGCGAACCAAAGCGCGGCCGACTCCTACACCAATAGCAAGGGTCGCCGCATCGCCGGCGGCATCGGCGGTGGTTTCACCGGCGCCCTCGGCGGCGCTGCGACCGGCGCGACTATCGGTTCCGCGATACCGGTGGTCGGTACGGCGATCGGTGCGATCGGCGGCGCTATCGTCGGCGGCATCGGCGGCGGCTTCACCGGCGCGGCCACCTTCTGGGATGGCAAGACCAATCTCGTCTACCACTTCGGCGACAGCAGCTCGTCGCAGGAAGTCGATGTAAAAGACCTGCAAAAGCCCTGATCGTCTGAACCGTTAGAGAAGGAAACTCACATGTGGCGTTTGAGCTGTCTTGTCATCGTTCTGTGGGGTTGCAGTCCCTACGCGATGCATTACCGCTCAAACGCCCTTACCAGCAGCACGCTCCTCGCCGAGCGCCTGCAGATCCTCGACGATCGTTTCGCCGGCGCGGACCTCTGCGAGGATTTCCGCCTCGCCCGCGAACTCATCTTATCCCTTGAGAATAGCGCAAAGCTCCCGACGCTCAGCCAGGACTGCCCGACCAATTTCCGTGAATTCGCCTCGGCTATCCAGCATGAGATCACGTCTCTCCACGATCTCCACAGCCAGGTCCTGTTCGGCAACGGCATCGACGTCCAGCTCCTGCCTATCATCAAATCCTGCGCAGGCAGCGCGAACTGCCGAAAACTGGTCGGCTCCGCCGTCTACCCTATCGCCAGCGACGCCGAGGACGGCTTCTTCGCCGCGAGCTTCACCGGCGAGAAGACGATGATTCCCTGGCAGCTGCTCGCGATCGACGGCAAAAAACCCCTGAGCTTCAAAGCCGCGATGGACAAGGACACTTTTTATTCGCACAGCAAGACCAATTGGGCGAGCCAGCTTTCAGCCTATATCCTGCGGCGCAATACGCTCGCCGAGCAGATACCCGAGATCCACCTCAAGCTGCATGACCTCAGCACGAAACAGGACGTGGAGATCCAGGCCTCTTATGAGATGACGCAGACCGTATTCGGTTCGAAGGATATCCTCGACGTCGTCCAAAACATGGCCTACGACCGCGCCTACGGCTGCAAGGATGTGATGGCGGGTTCCTCGGTCGCAGCGGGAGCTTGCCGCGATCAAACGGGCCAGAGCATAGTCTGGATCATCGAATGGCCCGCGATGGAGGCCTTCAAGGCCTGGAGCGAATCCTTAGCCGCCTGGCTCTCCGCCGACGACAAGACCGTGAAGCTCGACCTGCGCGGCAACAGCGGCGGCAATCCCGTGGCCGTCCTGCAATTCCTCTGCGAGTTCGGCGACGCGAAGAGCCTCGACGTCGTCGACGCCCAGAGCCTCGATATCCGCTACTGGCCGACGTCCTTCGAGGTTCCCGGCGCGACGTTCCATGAGAAGGACCTCGAGGTCTTCGACAACCTCCCGCTCATCAAAGTCGATCCGGATTTTGCGATGAGCGCGAAAGCCAAGACCGGCCGCACCTATTCGATGACGATGTGGGAACGGGCCGGTTTCGATCGTTCGAACTGCGAAGGCCAAAGGCGCGAAGCCCTGGCTTCGACCCATTGGGATATCCTCACCAACGGCAACGAATTCTCGGCCGCCGAGGATTTCCTCTTCGTAGCGCATGAAGCGAAGGACAAGTTCACTCTCTATGGGCAGACCACGGTGGGCGGCTCGGGCAATCCCAGCTGGATCACGCTGCCCCATACCAAAGCCGGCGTGAGGCTTTCGCCTTCACGGACGATCTATAACGGTCAAGTTGCGATTGAAGGCAAGGGCGTAGCGCCCGACGTGACGATCAAAAAGCAGGAGACGGCGCGGGAGTTCGGTGTTCGTTTCGTCACCATGAGCCAGGCGGCGAGCCTGATCGACTTCTCCCAGGACAGGCGTTCCGCTCAACTGCGTAAGAGCTTCTTCAACCGGCCCGGGGACGGCGCTCAAGCCGAATAAGAATCGTAATTCTTGAAAGTGATCACGTGCACGCCGGAGTAGGTGGTGGCGAGGAAACGGCGGTGACGCGAAAGGCAGAACCGTTGATAGTTTTTGTAGGAACGGTCGTCGTTGAAGACCTTGATGATCTTCTTGCAATCGCTGCAGACCATCATAGGGTTGTTCTTAGCGTGCATCTGTATCGTGCGGCGGCAGCATTCGAGCAGCTCCGGGCATTCATCAGGAGCTTCGATGGGTGCGGCCGATGGATTGAACTCGAGTTCCAGTTCTTTTGATTCCAATACGTTCATGATGACTCCTCGCTAGCACGACCCTAAATCCGGGGGATCATAACACGTCGTCCGAAATAAGCTCAAGACCAAGTCCAAGACCGAGTTGGATGAGAAGTTCATGACGCACCGCACTCATATCAACTTCTTTTCCGGATTCCTGAGCCATAGACGTGACACCCAGATGACGGATGCCGCAGGGCACGATAGCCCGGAAAAGATCGAGAGAATTATTCACGTTCAGAGCGATCCCATGCAGGCTCACTCGTTCCCGTATCCTCACGCCGACAGCGCAGATCTTCTTATCGCCCACCCAAACCCCTGGAAATTCCGAGCTGCAACGCGCCTGGATGCCGAATTTCGCCAAGGTCGCGATTACGGCCTTCAATAAAACGTCGACATAAGCCCGCGGCTGAAGGCGCATCGCCGTCAGCGGCAGGATCGGATACATCACGATCTGCCCGGGCATATGCGCTGTGACTTCGCCGCCCCTATCGGTACTAACCCGTTCGACGCCCTCGCGCTCGAGTTTCTCAGCCGAACTTAGAATAAAGGACGGGTCGGCGTGTTTGCCGAGGGTAAGGACCGGTTTGTGTTCCAGGACGAGAATGGCAGCGGGAATATGGCCGGACAAGACGGCCGCATGCCTGCGTTCTTGCTCACGATAGCCGTCTTCGTAGGAAATGAGGCCGAGGTCCTTTACGAGGGCCTGAGCCGTAAACTTCTGAGCTGACATAAGAACTCCAGGGCTTCGATGCGGAACATCGCCTCGTCGGGATCGCGTCCCCAGGCGTAGACGCCGTGTCCCTCAAGTACCAGGAGCTTAAGATTCAGGTCAAGCTTTACGCTGCGGCCGAGGCCTTCCATGTCCTGCGTGTTCGGAATCGACGGTATGAGCACTTCGATTTCGTGCGTCTTATAACCGAAGGCCTTGAGCATCTCGTTGTCGGACAAACGAAAATCCGGGCCGATCAGGGCGGTCGCATGGGGAGGGTGCACGTGCATCACGGCCCTCGCCGTCGGATCCAGGCGATAGACCGCGCAGTGGAGGGCGGTCTCGTCGGAGGGTTTTTTATAAACGGGCTCCACCAACGTCGCGGTCTGGTAATCGACCGGCAGGAATTCGGTCCACCTGAGCTCGCCCTTGTGTTTGCCGCTCGGGCTCACCCAGCAGAGATCCCCGTGATCGCGCACCGAGAAGTTGCCGCCGGTCGCGGGATGCCACGAGCGATTCGCGCTCTGCGTGGCGAGCGCCGTAGTGCGCTGCAGATAGCGCTTCGCGAGCGGAGAGGGAACGGGATGCGGATGAAGTCCGGGCATCAGGAGCCTCCAAAGATCTTGGTATCGCCGACGCCGGCGCGGACGATCACCGGCTCGCCGTCCGAGAAGTCCACGATGGTCGAATCGAGGGCGGGCAGCTCCTCGCCGAGGTCGAGCAGGAGATCGATGCCGTGGCCGAATTCCTCGAAGACCTCGTAACCCATCTTCGCCGTCTCGCCGTTCGCCATGCGCGGCACCGAGGTCGTGGCCAGAGGCCGGCCGAGCCGCGTGACGAGCTCGCGCACCAGAGGGGAATCGGGCACCTTGATGCCGACCACCGGGCGTTTGTCCTTGATCTGCCGCGGCAGCGATTTATGCCGCGTGAGGATCACGGTGTAAGGCCCGGGCCAGCATTTCTTCAGCACCCGGTATTGATTGTTGTCGATGTTGCCCACGGTCGAAGCCATCGCCATGTCCGCGCAGATCAAGCTGAAGGGCTGATCCTTGGGATGGGTCGGCTTCAGGCGCTTGATGCGGTCGAGCGCCTTCACGTTGCTCGCGTCGCAGCCGAAGGCCCAGTTGCAGTCGAGCGGATAGGCGATGACGCCATCGTCTTGCAGGAGATCCAGCGCCTTCTTCATGTCGCGCTCGGAGACCGGATCGATGTAGGTGTAGAGGTGCTCGGCCATCGCTCGCTCAACTTCTCGCGTCGCGGGTCTTGTCGAACTTCCGCACTTCGTCGATCGCGATGTGGAGCGCCTCGGGAGGCGTGTGCGGAAGGAGCCCGTGACCGACGTTGAAGATGTGCCCGCGCGCCTTCTGCCCCGCTTCGAGGATGGTCTGCACCGAGCGGCGCAGATGCGATTCCGGGGCCAGGAACGTCTGCGGGTCGAGGTTGCCCTGCACGCTCACGTTGAGGCCGAGGTTTTCGATCAGGGCGAGCGCGCGCGGCAGGCGGCTTCGCCAATCGATCGCCAGGACGTCGCCGTGGAAGCCGCCCAGCTCGAAGAGCCATTCGAGGCTCTGCCCGGGATAATAGATGATCGGGCCGTCCCACTTCGCCTTCACCTGCTCGATGACCTTGTTGATGTGCGGGAATACCAGCTCGCGATAATCCTCGGCGATCAGTTGGTTCGCCCAGGTATCGAAGAGCATCAGCGCGTCCGCTCCCGCCTTCACCTGCATGAGGAGGTATTCGACCGTCACGGCGCTGATGAGCTCGAGCAGCTCGACGAAGACCTGCGGCTGGGTGTAGCGCAGCTTCTTCACCTCGGTGAAGTTCTTGCTGCTCGCGCCTTCGATCATGTAGCTCGCCACGGTGAAAGGCGCGCCGGCGAAACCTATCATCGTCTGGTCGGGGCGCAGGCCCTTTTTGGTGACCGTGATCGCCTCGCCGACGTAACCGAGCTCTTTTTCGACGTTCGGATGATGGAGCTTGAAGAGGTCCTGCGCCGACCGCACCGGATGCGAAAGCACGGGGCCGTGCCCGGCGTCGAAGGTCAGGTGCTGGCCCATGGCCGTACAGGGGATCAGGATATCGGAAAAGATGATCGCGGCGTCGACGTCGAAGCGGCGAAGCGGTTGAAGGGTCACTTCCGCGGCGAGATCGGGGTTCTGGCAGAGTTCGACGAACTCCATGTTCTTGCGGATCGCGCGGTATTCAGGGAGATAGCGTCCCGCTTGCCTCAGAAACCAGATCGGGGTTTTCGAAGTGGTCCTGCCAAAGGCTGCTTCGACCAAAGTCTTCTTCACGCTCGCTCCCTCATGCACCAAATTGGACAGTCTTTATACAACACTCAATAATTTCGGTCACTTCGCCGTGGTTTGGCGGTAGACAACGCTCAGCTTACCATGAGACAATCAGGGAGCAGAACCCTATACATCAGGCTTAATTCAAGTCATGAGCTTCCTTAGAGGTCGTTATGACAGATAACACCACGGGGCAACTTTTGGATCCCTTTCTGCAATTCGATCATCTCGAACATAATCTCGAGACATTCAGGGATCAGCTGACTCGCCTTACTCCTTATCTGGCGCCGAGCGATCTCAGCAAGCTCGTGACGCGTTGGGAATCGATGCGCCAGGCGCTCGACAGCGTCCTCCTCAGCTACGGGCAGGCGATCCCGAACCTGCCGACGCTGATGGACGACCTGCCTCCTCTCCGCGACCTGGATCGCAACGAGCTCGAGCTCATCCGCGAGGGGCTTACGACCGCCAAGCGGACTTTGCAGAATTTCTCGCGCGAGGTTCAGGACAAGGTCCCCCTGCTCGAGACGGCCCTCAACATCGAGGACAAGCCGGCGAAGCTGCGTAAATGCATCGAGAAGATGCGCGTTATCGACGACGGCCTGCAGGAGCGGGTTCGCCAGATGAAGCCGTTCATCAAACTCTTCGAGCTCGCGGTGAATCCGCCCGCGACCCTCACCGAGACCTCCGCGCTCGTGGTGAGGGAGATGAGCGTCATCAACGGCCTCAAGCAGGCGAACGCGGCGCTCGAAGCCCAGGAGCAGGAGATGCGGCGCTGGCTCGCGGCCTCGCGGCACCGGCTCGATACGATGCCGGTCGCCCCGCCTCCCAGCCCTTCGGCCCTCACGCAGGCCGGCGCCAGCGCGAATCCCGCGCGGGACGATGCGGACAACGCGCTCGCTTCGCTCTATGCGGCTCGGGAGAAGCTTCGGGAAGCGCGGCGTTACCTCGAGACGATCTTGCCGAAGGGGGAGGACCGCCCATGAGCAACAGCTGGCATAATCTCGAAGCCGAATGGCACGAATGGGATGAGACCATCAAGCAGTTCCGCGAGGGGACGCCTGAGCGCATCGCCTTGATCGAGGGCATCACGGCCCTGTGGATAGAGATCGCGGAGCTCACCAAGACCTTCCAGAAAGAGATCAACGTCAAGGACCCGGCCGTCCGTTACTACGGCCTCGATCCCCTGAAGATTACCGCGCTTAAAGTCACGCAGGATATCGAGACGGGCGAGATCGCCTTCGTGTCCGACTACCTGCAGCTCGCGCACGGCCTGATACTCGGCAACATCATCAAGCATCGCCTGTTCGGAGTGCCGATCAAGGAGCTGCAGACCTCGTTCTCCCCGGCGGAGCTCACGCATTTCGCGCAGACGATCGAACATCTCAAGACCCAGCAGGAAACGCTCGAGGCGACCAAGAAGGATCTCAACGAGGAGATCAGGGAGCTTCGCCAGGAGTATGAGGAATTCCTCTTCGCGGAGAGCTCCCACGAGGCGGCCCGTTCGTTCGGCAGCGAGACGCCCAATATCGGGCACGACCGGCATTCATGGGACGCCTTCGCTCAATTCCTGACCAGCGTTTCGCTCAAGCTGCGGGAAGAGCACAAGCCGGCCTTCGTCAAACGCTGCCGGAAAATCGAGGCCAAACGTCAGGCGCTGTTCGAGAGCTCGGCTGGGCTTCTCGCGAAACTCGACGCGCCGATTAAGGATGCGCGGCGGGTTCAGAAGCAACTTCAAGCTAATTTGACAGAGATAAAACGGCTGGAAGAGGAAATAGAAGCCACGATTGCCGAACTCGACGTGCCAGGTTTAGGGGATCAGAGCGCATTCGTGGTGAAAAAAACTCCGGAGCAGGCTACAACTTTTGGGCCGAATAAAACGCGACAAAATACCGGAGACAAGACATGAGCGCACATCATAGCCACCCGCTCACCCGTTTGAGTGAAGATGAAAAGATGTTTCAGACGGAAGTCGAGAAACTTTCGAATCAGGTCATCAAACCCAAAGTCATGGAGATGGACGAGACCGAGACGATGGACCCAGGCATCGTGAAGAAGCTCTTCGAGTTCGGTCTCATGGGCATCGAGCTTCCCGAACAGTTCGGCGGCGCCGGCGGCAGCTTTATGATGGCGGTCCTCGCGATCGAGGCCATCTCGAAGGTCGATCCTTCGGTCGGCGTCCTCTGCGACGTGCAGAACACGCTCGTGAACAACATCTTCCTCCGCTGGGCGAACGACAAACAAAAGGCGAAGTACCTGCCGCTCCTCGCGCAGGAGAAGGTGGGAAGCTACTGCCTGACCGAAGCGAACTCGGGCTCGGACGCTTTCGCGATGAAGGCCCGCGCCTATGACGAGGGTTCGCACTATCGCCTCGAGGGCAAGAAGATCTTCATCACCAACGCGAAGGAAGCGGATATCTTCATCGTCTTCGCGAACGTCGACCCGAACCTCGGCTACAAGGGCATCACCGGCTTCATCGTCGAGCGCGGCACCCCGGGCTTCGCCATCGGCAAGAAGGAAGTGAAGCTCGGCATCCGCGCTTCCTCGACCTGCGAGGTCCTCCTCGATAACTGCAAGATCCCCAAGGAGAACCTGATCGGCGAATGGGGCAAGGGTTATAAGATCGCGATCGAGACTTTGAACGAAGGCCGCATCGGCATCGCCGCCCAGATGCTCGGCCTCGCGCAGGGCGCGCTCGACGGCGCGCTCAAGTACGCGGGCGAACGCGAGCAGTTCGGCAAGCACCTCAACCACTTCCAGGGCATCCAGTTCCAGCTCGCGGAGATGGCGGTTGAAGTGGAGGCGGCGCGCCTCATGGTTTACAACGCGGCTCGTTTGAAGGACGCCGGCCAGGACTTCATCAAGGAAGCGGCGATGGCGAAATACTTCGTTTCCGACGTCGCGGAGCGCGTGGCGTCGAAGGCTCTCGAAATCTACGGCGGATACGGCTTCATCAAGGAATTCCCTGCCGAGAAGTTCTACCGTGACGCGAAGATCGGTAAACTCTACGAAGGCACTTCCAACATGCAGCTGCAGACGATTTTCCGCCTTCTCTGAAAGGTGAAGCATCATGCAAGCCCTGCTCGCACTGGCCCTGGCCGTCCGCGCCGACCTCATGAGCGCGGGCGCTAACGTGTGCGGCGAATCCGAGAAGACCCTCGCGCAAGCGGGGGTTTTTGATGCCCAGGTCGAGGTGGAATTCGTCCGCAACGTCAACGACCTCAAGAAGCTCGCGGCGGACTTCGCCAAGGACAACGGCCATCGCGGTTATGCCTACGGGCATTGCCGGGGGAAGAGGCAGTGGGTGCTGAGCGTGCCCGCGCCGGCGCCGGTGATCGAAGGCGATCGTTTTAAGGTCACCTTGCACGGCGCGGCCCTTGCCGCCCATTGCAAGGCCTATGACCTCGACGCCACGACGGTGAAGAGCAACCAGCCGAAGTCCCTCGTGAAGAAGAAGGCGCCGGTGAAGCAGGACGAGACGATCAACTTCATGCAGGGCGAGGCGCTGACGACCTTAGCCGTGACGTGTTATCCGAAGGATTCGAAGACCAAGGGCCCCGAGCTCTGGGCCCTGGTGCCCGCGGACCGGGATGAGCGCGTTTATCCGAAGATGACCAACGAGGTCGAGTTCCTCGCCTGGATCCAGAGCGTCCGTAAGGAGACGGGCTTAAAAGAGCTCGCGACCGATAACGCGGCCGTGCGGGACGTCGCGGCGGGCGCTGCGAAGCAGACCGATCTGCATCATCCGCACGACTACCTCATGGACCAGAAGGCGAAATTGAAATCGTCGGGCATCACCCTGCTGGGCGAGGACCGCGCCTCCGCCGAAGACTACGAGGCGCTCGCGCGCCTGCTCTGGAACTCCCCGAAGCACCGCGGCCTGCTCTTGAATCCCGAGGCGAACGCGATCGGCATCAGCGTCACCCCGCGTGATGAGGAGCAGCTCTTGGTCTTGGTTTTAGCGAAGGCGGAGAAGTAGGCGGGTGAAGCAGGGCGATCTCATCATCTTCTCCGGTCTGCCAACAGCCCGCATCTAGTCGAGCTCTTGCTGAAGGAGCTGATTGAGGAGCTTGAAAACAAGCGGCACCTATTCGGCGTAATTTTTAGGTTCACAAAGAACTTTGGCTGCCTTAATTTCTTTGAATTCCATATTTTTCGGCTCGATCTTCCAAGCCCGGCTTGGTTTATAGGTCTTTCTTGGTTTATCTCGATTTTGACTGATAAGGCCGATTACAAGCACGTCTTTACCAGCAACTTCTTTACTTTCACAATCGCTGGAAGGGCTCTGAAGAATTTTGCCGTCGTAACCCTTTAAAAGGCTTCGAAGATCAAGGGCAGTAACAATAATATCCTTGGACGGATCTTTTAAATCGACCGTCTCAGTAATTGTAATCACATACCGCTCAAAATCAGGTTGATAGTATCTGAGGGCTAGCTTCTTCTCCGCGGGCCAGGTAAGCGGCAGAGTAAATCCTGGATACTTTGTCGCCGGCAATTCAGCCCATCGTTTACCGACAAACTCACTCGGAATTTCCTTTGCCCTCGCTAAAATTGAGAAAAGCAATAGTATTGAGATAAAAATCTTACTTGTCATGGAATACTCAACCCTCTGCAAGATCATTCCCAATCTCTTTTGAAATAAGAGATGAGAATTGGTTCTAATATTTTCTCGTCATAGGCTTTGCAGTTCTTTTGGTAACTTTGATCGAATCTCCTACTGCCAAAGCCTCAAGTGATCCGACACCCCCATAATCGGTAAAATATTACTAATTCCCTTCAAATTGACTTTCATGATCTTATTCGAGCTTTTCAACTCAAGACGCATGTTTTTCAAATCTATTGAAGATATCACTCCTAAAGCAGCAGGTGGAGAATCCTGTGGGGATTTTAAATCTGGAGAAGGTAATCTGCATTTGGCATAGAGCGACGGTGAAAGCATTCCCAGAAAGAAAAAGAATAATTTCATATTTCGTCTCATGGCTTAAGGCAAAGCTTGCTTATTCAACATCACTCGACTCAACTTTGAAGAAGTGAAGCCAATTCAACTTATCTTTATTAAATCCAAACTCAGCTCGAGATGTTCTTCTAATCTTGAATTCTTGATTGTTTGAATCTTTGTTAAAGAAATCAAAATTTTTTTCATAAATCACTCCATTATCAATCTTAAGCTCAGGTGAGCCTAAAATTTTTTCAACTTCACTTCCAGTCATCCCCAAATAAAAACCTCCTTTTGTCTTCAATGATTTAGACACTTCAGAAGAATGTTCACATTTTTCCTTGATTGGAGACGGAGCAACGTTAGAGACAAGCCATACATCTGTTAAATCATGTGGAGGAAGACCCAACTCGCTCGAAACGAACAGCAGAATAGTCTTGTCTCTGCCAATGAAACAAGCCGAAGTTGTTGAGTCGGTTTCAGACTTTGAAAATATAACTTTTGTCTTTGTCCTTGGAATTTTTATTTCAGAAACATTGATTTTATCAACCTGCGTAGAAAATATTTCAAATAAACTGCCATCGATCTCACCTTTAGACAATTGACTTGATTCAACCTCGACCTGTTCTAAGGCATTAGGCGTCAAAGATTTCTTCTTATGCAATGAATTGGCGGCAAGTAGATTAATTAATAGAATACTCAGATTTCTACTTAACCACATTTATAATTTCTCCAATTGGAATTATGCTTTGTTCGGATGCGAATATGAGGCAATCTTCTGAGGCAGAATGATTTTTTTGCTATGACCGCTCTAAATCACATCACTTGGCAAGTCAGAGGTTATTCATCAGACCTTCCA